>NZ_JAWQRR010000034.1:0-240592 GCF_033446045.1 Plantactinospora sp. KLBMP9567
CTGGGTGTCTCGCACGCCGTCGACTACCAGCCGGTCTACCACGAGGAGAGCGCGCTGGGCCGGTTGATCCGCTCCGCTGACGCCGTCGTGCTGCCCTACGACTCTCGGGAGCAGGTCACCTCCGGCGTACTCGTCGCGGCGGTCGCCGCCGGAGTCCCCGTCGTCGCGACGCCCTTCCCGCACGCCGTCGAGTTGCTCACCGACGGTCCCGGCCTGCTCGTACCCCACGAGGATCCGGCGGCACTGGCCGCCGCCATCCGACGGATCCTGACCGAACCCGGCCTGGCCAGCAGCCTCGCCGATCGCACCCGCACCAGGAGTTCGACACTCCGATGGCCTGCGGTGGCGGCCCGATACCACGCCCTCGCCGAGCGGCTCCTCACCGACAGGGTCCGCGCCGGTGGCTCGCCTGCCGTGACCGCCGCACCGGCATGACCGCAGCCGCATCCCGCGTGCCTGTGCCCGCGCCCAGTTTCGCGCACCTGGCCCGGCTGACCGACGACACCGGCCTGTTCGAACATGCCCGGAATGCCACCGTACGCCGCGAGCACGGCTACTGCACCGACGACGTCGCCCGTGGACTGGTCGTCACCAGCCGCGAACCCGATCCGCCCGACGCCGTGCTGCAACTCGCCGAGTGCTACCTGACCTTCCTCACCCACGCCCAGGACGACAGCGGCGCCTTCCACAACCGGCTCGGTCACGATCGACGCTGGACCGACGAGCCGGGTCTCGGCGACTGGTGGGGGCGGGCGGTGTGGGGGCTGGGTACCGCCGCCGCGCGCAGCCGCGCCCCGTGGATCCGCGACGAGGCCCTCGTCGCCTTCACGGTCAGTGCCGGTCGGCGATCGCCCGCGCCGCACGCAATGGCCTTCGCCGGCCTCGGCGCCGCCGAGGTACTGCATGGACAGCCGGACAACCGGGTCGCGGCCGACCTGCTGGTCGACGCCGCCGTCGCCGTCGGCGTCCCGACCGGTGACCCGGACTGGCCGTGGCCGCAGCAGCGGTTGACCTACGCCAGCGCCGCTCTCGCAGAGGTCGTCATCGCCGCCGCTGACCTGCGCGGCGACAGCAGGCTGCTCGCCGCCGGACTGCGGATGCTGGCCTGGCTGCGCGACATCCAGTTCGCCAATGGTGTGCTGTCGGTCATCCCGGTCGCCGGCTGGCGGCGCCATGCCCCACGAGCCCGGCACGACCAGCAGCCGATCGAGGTCGCCGCCCTCGCCGACGCATGCGTCACCGCCGCCGCCGTCACGGGCGACTCGGTCTGGGGAACCGGGGTGGGCCAGGCCGTCGCCTGGTTCCTCGGCGCCAACGACGGCGGCACGGCCATGTGGGACCCGGCGACCGGCGGCGGCTACGACGGCCTCACCCCGGATGGCCCCAACCTCAACCAGGGCGCGGAGTCGACCCTCGCGCTCATCTCCACCCTGCAGCACGGCCGGCGGTGGTCATGACTGGGAAGGCTGTTGAGCCACCTACCCCGCCACGGACCCGGTCGGCAGCTCCCGGCTCACCCCGCCGGCGCGAGTCGACATGACCGGACCGGACCTGGCCACCCGGCTCGACCTCACCCTCAACCCCGACCCGGCACGGGTCGTCGTCAAACTCTTCGTCCCCGGCGAGGACGCGGCCCTGGTACGCACTCGCGCCTCCGCGATCATCGAGCGCATCGCCCGCCTCGATGACGACGAAGCCGCCCGCCTGCTCCAGCAGACCCTGAAGCGCTTCGGCGGCCGGCACCACGATCTCGAGACCACTTTCCGGCACCACCACGACCTGGTCCACCACCGAATTCCCCTGACCAGCGAACTGTCACCCACGGCCCGTCTGCTCGTCGGCGCATACTTCAGCCACGAGTACGCTGTGGAAGCCGCCGCCCTGTGCAACCCGTCCATGGTGCCGCATCCGGATCAGACCGGCCTGGACCCCCACCGACTACGTGTCGCGGTCAGCCTGCGGCAGATCGGCGAGGGACACCTGTCGTCGATCGGCTTCGCTACCGCCGTACTCGGACCCGGGCACCGACTCACCGTCACCGACCGGTCGGGTCCGCTGGTCACCGGCCGCCGCATCAGCGCCCGGCACCGCAGGGACCTGCTCACCGCCGGACTCGCCGAGGAAGGCTGGGACAACGAAGTCTCCGCCACCGTGCTGGGACGCCTGCCCGAACGCTTCGACGACCACACCTTCGAACAGGTGCTGACCAGCCTTCCCACCGACCTGCTCACCCGCACCACCAGCCAGCGCACCCTCGAGCAACTGCGCCGTACCGCCTCGTCCAGCTACGCCGTGACCTTTCCTGCCGACGTCCCGCTCCAGCGACGGATCCTCTGGCCGGCCGCCCCCGCCGAGAACAACGGCATGGAGGACGCCCGCTTCGTCAGAACTACCGGCGACGACGGCGAATCGGCCTACCACGCCACCTACACCGCCTACGACGGCCGACGCGTCGCCGCCCGCATGCTCAGCAGCGACGATCTTCGCCACTTCCAGGTGACCCCGATGCGCGGGCCGGCATCCCGCAACAAGGGCATCGCACTGTTCCCCCGTCCGATCGGCGGCCGTCACCTCGCACTGTGCCGCTCGGACGGCGAAACCATCGGCCTGACCCGCCTTGACAGAGCCAACCGGTGGCAGCCTCCGGTGCCGTTGCACGCTCCGCATCGCGGCTGGGAACTGATCCAGGTCGGCAACTGTGGATCACCCATCGAAACCGAAGCCGGTTGGCTGGTACTCACCCACGGAGTCGGCCCGATGCGCCGGTACGCCATCGGCGCCCTCCTGCTCGACCTGCACCGGCCCGACCGCGTCATCGCCGAACTGCCCGGCGTACTACTCGCACCCGACGACACCGAACGCGACGGGTACGTGCCCAACGTCGTCTACTCGTGCGGCGGCCTGCTGCACGCCGGCACCCTGTGGCTGCCGTACGGAGCAAACGATGCCCGGGTCCGGTTCGCCGTCGTCTCCCTCACCGCCCTGATGGATGCGATGGACGACGTACCCGCACGGTAGATCGACGCGGGACAGAACTACCGGCATCACCTCGGCGACCGGCCCGCCCGAACCCGTACTCGAGTCCGGTGCTCAGGCATCGGTGACACCTGCACACCAGTGCCAGGAAGACGCCGGGGTAGATCCTCGCTGCCAGGGCTGACCCAAGACACGAAACCTCCTCCCTACCGTCGGTGACGGTCCGGCGGCGGCACCTTGCCTACGCTGGGATCGGAGGAGGCGTCCTGGCAGCTCATGATGTCGTTTGAGGGTATGTGGGCAGTTGAGAATCGACGCCGATGCGTGTCGGCGATGGTGCGATCGTCGACCGGATCAGGCATCCCGTGACGACCGACCGGGCGGTGGGGTTGGCGCGCCGAGCCGAGGGGCCGCAACGAGCAACCCTGTTGGAGCTGTTCCTCGATCTGGTGTTCGTCGCCGCGCTCGCCCTGACCTCGCAGAAGCTCGCCACCGACATGACCTGGGCCGGCGTCTTCCAGACCCTGCTACTGCTGCTGGCGATCTGGTGGGTCTGGTCGATCACCGCCCTGACCACCGACCTCTACCTACCGCAGCGGCCACCGATCTTCCTCATGACCATCTCGGTCATGTTCGGCACGATGCTGATGGTCGCCGCGCTGCCCGCAGCCTTCAGCCGTGACGGGTTGGTCTTCGCGGGCGCGTACGTGGCCATCCACCTTGGCCGCAGCCTCTTCCTGATCCCCGCGCTCCGGAGTCGGCAGGCACGTCGGCAGGCCGCGCGGTTCCTGTTCTGGTTCTCCGTCTCGGCCGTACCGTGGCTGCTCGGAGCCATCGTGACCGGCACCGCGCGTGGCGCACTGTGGACAGTGGCGCTCGCCCTGGACTATGGAGCGGCATGGCTTCGCTACCCCACCCCCTGGCTCGGTCGCGTCCCCAGGTCGCAGTACAGAATCGCGGCCGAACACCTGGCCGAGCGTTACCAGCAGTTCTTCACCCTCGCCCTCGGCGATCTCATCCTGGTCACCACGCTCACGTACGCCGGCTCCGGGTTCGCGGTCGACCGGACCGTCGCTTTCGTGGTCGCGTTCGCCACCACCGTGCTGCTGTGGCAGATCTACGTCCAACGCGCCGGAGCACTGCTACAGGCCGCCATCGAATCCTCCCGTGACCCGGGACGGCTCATGCGGTCGGCCCCCTACACCCACCTGCTCATGGTGGCCGGCGTGGTCGCCTCCGCCGCCGGAGCCGAAACCGTCATCCGGCACCCCAGCGGAGACACCACCTTCGGACTCGTCGGCGTCGTACTCGGCGGTCCCGCACTGTTCCTGGCCGGCCGGGCCCGATTCGAGTACGAGGTATTCAGCCGGATATCCCCATCCCGACTGATCGCGCTACTCGTGCTCGCCGTCGCCGTACCCGCGATGATGCATGTGCCGCCACTGGGAGTCGCCATAGTCGGTAACCTCGTCCTAGCCGGGATCGCCGCCACAGACCTCTTTCGCGCCCACGGTCGCTCACCCGAAGCGCCATCCCCCGCCCTCTGAGAACTCCTGAGGCAGTGATGTTGGGCGTATCCCGGATGCCGCACCGGTTTCCTGAGCGTACGGAGACGCTCGCCTCCGGGTGATATTTCGTGCGGACGAATCCCGCCACCGCGGGCCTGAGCCGCGGACTGAATGTGTTGGACGTCGTTTCACTCGAACTCACGACGGCGCCGGGGGGGGGCCCCCCGGGGGGGGGGGGGGGGGGGGCCCCCCCCCCCCCCCGGGGGGGGGGGGCCCCCCCCCCCGCCCCCGGACGAGTCCGTTCGCGTAAAGCCGGCCTCGGACGGACTCACCGAGGTCTTTGCTACTGACCGTAGGCCTTCGCGGTCCAGCCGAGCGAGCCGAGGGAGCCACCCTTGATGTCCGTGCCGACTCCGTCCGTCTTCTTGGCGTCGAAGTGCACGGAGGCCGCGCCGGCGGCGGTGATCCCGAGCAGCGGTCGGCCATTGGGGTGCGCGTCACAGTAGCCCGTGCTGAGGCTGGTGAAGGGTGCCCAGCCGCTCGCCCGCAGTACCTTCGAGGTGATCGTCGTCGGGGTGGCCCGGTTGATCCGCCACTCCTTGAGCTCCCCGTTGGTCTTGGTACCGATCAGCACGTCCACGGCGGCGCTGCCCGTTCCGCCGCTGCGCTCGTAGGTCAGGGTGTTGACCGCGTCCCAGCCGGAGGTGGTCAGCCTCACCGGCGACGAGAGCGTGAAAACGCCGTCCACATAGGTCTCGGTGTAGCGGTAGAGCGAACTGCCCGCCACGCGGTAGAGGTACGGCGACGCCGATGCGAGGATGCGGGTACCGGCAAACCCGTTCGCGAGGTGGCTGGCACTCATCGCCGTGATTCTCCAGCTGCCGTCGACCAACTCGCCCTGACGGCTCACCTTGTAGAGCCGGCCGTCGGTCGGATGGGCGGCGTACTCGGTGCTGCGGAAGATGGTGTCGTCACCGGAGCCGCCAATCTGCTGATGCGCCGACGGCACCCAGCCGAGATTGTCGTTGGCATAGGCCTTGGTGCTGGTGCTGCCGCCGGAGTACACGTAGCTGAGACGCTGCCCATCGGAGCGGTACGCCGCCGTGGAGACACTGCAGTCCGCCGGAACGTCACTGAGCGCCGCGGCCGCCGGCCCGGCGGGCACGACGACTCCGGCCACGACGAGACCGGTCGCGGCGACGGTCAGCGCGGTCGCGGCGGCCGCAATGGATCTACGCATAAGGGAGGATCCTCCAGGTAGGACGAGTTCGGGATGGCCGATGTGAGACGTCTGCCGTCTCGTCGTCCGTCACGAGTCGTTGATCATGACGGGAAATTCGTTGACTTGGCGATCTTCCCACAGACAAGCCAGGCTCGGACGTGGGGCCGGTGGCTGGGTACGTGCGGCGCGGGCCAGCGTGGTACATCCTTCGCTGAATACAGTGCTGGGCCGCTGACCGGCGTACCGTGGGCGACTCAGCGCCCCGGTGCCGTGGCCGGTCGACGTCGATCTGACGACGCTCTGGCCGCAGCGCGCCACCAGCGGCGCGACGCCAACGCGGCCAACCCGGCGCCGGCGGTGTTGAGCAGTACGTCGTCGACCGAGGACACCCGGTCCAGCCATAGGAGGTACTGCGCGGCTTCGACCAGAACCGAGCAGGCCGCCGCGAGCGCCAGGATCCGCGGTACCGACGCCAGCGCCGCGAACCGCAGCGGGGCGAGAAAGCCCAGCGCCGCGAACACCAGCAGGTTGCCGACGACCTGACCCGTCGCCGTCGACGGCCCCCCGTCGGTGAAGATCGTAAACAGATCCCGCAGCGGTACCAGGCTCACCCGACCGGGGACGGAGCCGGCCCGGTCGCCCGGCAACATGATCATCCATACCCACGGCACCGTCCCGTAGACGATGCCGACCTCGGCCAGCGACATCCGCCACGCCCACGCCGACGTGGTGCCGGTGCCACTCCGACGGCGTGCCAAAGCCCACACCGCCAGCGCGGCCAACGGCAGTACGGCCACCGTGATGAGTGCCACGCCAGTGAACGTGCCGACCCAGCCGTGCCACCCCTTGATCACGCCATCTCCGCTCCGTCCGACCGCGAAATCTACCCCGGCCCGCTCCTGCCCGGCGGCCGGCCCAGTCAACCGCTGCCAGGGCATGGACATGCCTCGACAGGGGCCCGTCCAACGCCACATCGCAACGTCCACACCCCGAGTACTCACCCGCCAGGGCTACGGGGCTACCACTGCGCCGAAGCGCTCCACCCGAACAGCCGGCCGGTCACGCCGGACCAGGAGCGGAGGCTGTGCCGCCGTTCGGGCGTGCGGGAGGGTCAGGGGCTCACCGGCACCGGTGCCGCTCCACGTCGGACGGCCCTGCAAACCGGGGCGGCCCGGTGCGAGTCAGTCGACGTCCGGGGGGCCGGTCTCCAGCAGGCGTCCCTCGGCGAGCCGCAGCCAACGGTTGACGTTGATCTCCGCAAGAAACCGCTCGTCGTGGCTGACCACCAGCAGCGCTCCCTCGTAGGCGCCCAGCGCGCTCTCCAACTGACCGACGCTGACCAGGTCGAGGTTGTTGGTCGGCTCGTCGAGCAGCAGTAGTTGCGGCGGCGGCTCGGCGCCCAGGACGCACGCCAGGGTGGCGCGCAGCCGTTCGCCGCCGGAGAGCACCCCGACCGGCAGGTGGGCCCGGGGGCCACGGAACAGGAAGCGGGCGAGCAGGTTCATCCGCTGCGCGTCCGGGGTCTGCGGCGCGAACGCGGCCAGGTTCTCCGCCACCGTACGGTCCAGATCCAACAGGTCCAGCCGCTGGGACAGGTAGGCGATGCGGCCGTCGGCCCGCTTGATCTGGCTACCCTCGGGCTCCAGGTCACCGTTGATCAGGCGCAGCAGGGTGGACTTGCCGGCGCCGTTGGGGCCGAGCAGGGCGATCCGCTCCGGCCCCCGGATCGTCAGGTCGACGCCGTCAGCGGCGAACAGGGACCGCTCGCCGTAACGGACCTGCATCCGTTCGCCGGTGAGGAGTGTGCGTCCGGCCGGTACGTTGGTGCCGGGCAGGACCAGCGAGATCTTCTGCTCGTTGCGCAACGCGCGCCCTGCCTCGTCGAGCCGGGCTTTGGCGTCGTTGACCCGCGAGGAGTGCATCTCGTTCGCCTTGCCCGCGGACTCCTGAGCGTCCCGCTTCATCGTACCGGCGAAGATCTTCGGCAGGCCGGCGTTCTTGAGGTTGCGGGAGGCGTTGCTGGCCCGGCGTGCCGCCCGCTCGCGGGCCTCCTGCAGCTCCCGCTTCTCCCGCTTGAGCTCCTGCTCGGCGTTGCGGACGTTCTTCTCCGCCACCTCCTGCGCGGCGCGCACGGCCACCTCGTACTCGGTGAAGTTCCCGCCGTAGAACCGCAGCTCGCCGCGGTCGAGTTCGGCGATGCGGTCCATCCGGTCAAGCAGTGCCCGGTCGTGGCTGACCAGTAGCAGGCAGCCGTTCCACTGCTCCAGCACGTCGTAGAGCTTGTGCCGGGCCTCGAGGTCGAGATTGTTGGTCGGCTCGTCCAGCAGCAGCACGTCAGGCCGCTTCAACAGCTGCGCCGCCAAGCCGAGGGAGACGACCTGGCCGCCGCTGAGGGTGTCCAAACGCCGGTCGAAGGCGAGCTCGCCGAGGCCGAGCCGGTCCAACTGGGCGCGGGTCCGCTCCTCGATGTCCCAGTCGTTGCCGATTGTGGTGAAGTGTTCCTCGCCGGCGTCTCCGGACTCGATTGCATGTAGTGCCCCTAGCAGCGGAGCGATCTCCAGAACCTCGGCCACGGTCAGGTCGCCGGCCAGCGGCAGGCTCTGCGGAAGGTAGCCGTGCACCCCCTGGACCGAGACGGACCCGGCGGTGGGCCGGTACTCCCCGGCGATCAGCTTGAGCAGCGTGCTCTTACCGGCACCGTTCGGCGCGACCAGCCCGGTACGGCCCGCACCGATCGTGAAGGAAAGGTTCTGGAAAACCGGGGTGTCATCCGGCCAGGAGAAGGTCAGGTTCGAGCAGACGATGAAAGGATCGGACATCGGGAAACAACCTCGGGTGTGAGGGCAGGCGGAGCCCAGCCGCCCGGCAGGGGACATGGTCTCGAAGCAACGACGACACGACCACGACGACGGCGCTCTTAGGCGCGGGCCGGTGGCGGATCACATGTCCGGTCTCACCCGGAGATGTCGTCGTCACCCACCATGTCTTGTCTCCCATGTTTGTCTGATCATTCATGTTCAGATCATTCGCGATCTACCGTAGCACCTGCGGAACTCGGCCGCCGGGCGAAGCCAGAGGTAGGGAGTTGGTTGGGGGAAGGGCGACCAACATGTGCGGCCGTCCAGCGGGTGGTCGGAGTTCCGGGCTTCTCGCGCCGTCCAACGTCTGCCGGCGGCTCGACCCGCGTCAGCGGTGCGCGGCACGGCGCCAGGCGTCGAGCAGTCGGCCGGCGGATCCGCCGACGGGGCCGACCGCGTCGGCGAGGACGGACTGGTCGGGCAGACGGGCCTCCCGGACGGCCAGCGGTGCCTGGTCGGCGGTGGCAATGGTGGCGGAGCAGACGGAAAGCAGGTAGTCCGGCACCGCCAGGGCCGGGTCGAGGCAACCGATGACCGGTGTGCCGACCGCGACGACGAGCGGGAAGACGGTGCCCGGGATCCCGATGGCCGCCTCCGCGCGGGCGGACGCCTGCACGGACGGTACGTCGCTGATCTCGTAGCGATCCCAGAGCGCGGGATTCTCGCGTGGATGTAGGCCGACGATGATCCGCTTGCCGGCCGCCTGTAGCCGGGCGGCGGCGTCCAGCAGCAGTTGGGTGCCCGGCGCCGCGCCGCCGGTCTGATCCGGATGGGTAACGCTGGTCAGCACGAGCACGGTGTCCGGCTGCGGGTTGCGTGCGGGCAGGTCGTCGGTCTGTGCCGAGCCGACGATCCGGATCGGACGGCGTGTGCCTAGATAGCTCGCGAACGCGCGCATCTCGGCCGGCGAGGACGAGGTGATGCTGTGCAGCCGTCGGCGTAGCTCGGCGGCACGTGGTGCCTCGGTCGGATTCAGGTAGGCGAGCGAGCTGGCTGCCAGAGGAAGTCGGCAAAATCGGGTGGCGGCGTCCACGGGCCAGTCGCCTGCGCCGGTGACCACGATCAGGTCGGCCCGGGGCGCGGTGTCCGGGGCGACCACGGGTACCGGATCATCGGGCTTGATCTGTGAGAGGTCGGGCACCAGCTGCGTCAGCTGGATTCCGCGACGTTCCGCCTCCGCGAGCAGGGGCTTGACATGGTACGTACCCCAGGGTTCGTTGGTAGCCACCAGCACCCGCAACCGGCGCTTCGCGGGATTGTGCCCGGCGGCCACGGCGGCGCTGCCGGTCGCGGCGAGCCCGGCGGCGCCCATAGCGCCGACGAGCAGTCCACGGCGGGTCAGCCGTGCGATGCGGCTGTCAGGATCGATCATGGGCCGAAATACTATTGGCCCTGGTCAACGGTGGAGTGAACATCGCCCGACGATCGGACCCCGCACCGCGTCCCGGTACGGATCGACAGCCGGTACGCCGATGACGGGGAGTCGACCGAGGTGTATTGGTCAGAGCCGGGCCGTTCGGTCGGCATGTGCGAGTCACCCGGGGTGGAACAGGCGCCGGATACTCGGGATCCTGTCAAGATCGTCGAGACGATCGGACAAGTTCTCCGCAACGGCGAGGCGGTCCACGACGGGCCCGAGGACCGCATGTCGAGCGGCCTGCCCGCTGGTCGCTGCGGCCGTGGTGGCCGCTGGGCGGCGGCACCGGCGAGTACGCCGATGAGGGTCTCCGGATCGAGCAGTACGGCGTCGATCTGGTCGGGGTCGACATGCTCCCGGCCCCTCGGAGACGCGCATCACCGACACCACCCGAAGGCGTCGCCGCGCCCATCGGGGAGGCGTCCCCGACCCATTGGGTTGATCGGGTCTTCAACTACCCGGCCCCAAAAACGGACATTGCGCTCGTAGCTCTTGATTTCATCGTTTAGTTACAAAATCATTCTCAACAAATAAAATTTCATCTAACCATGGACCAAGGGGTCAGAGATTCGAACTCTTCGCGGGCGCCTTCTTCGATCCTCTGCGCGCTGGTGCGATCGCCCAGCTCAGCAAGGCCACACGGAGCCCTGCACGTGGGCCACAGAGGTGACTTACACATGGCTCACATTGCCCCAGGGAAGACAGCCGGCAGACTATCTTCTGTGGTCAAGAAGGCGCGCCCGAAGGGATTCGCGTCCCTAACCATCTGATCCGTAGGCGTTCGTTCTGCGGTCAGGCCACTCGCCTGAAGCCCGCGAGGGGCATGTATTCGATGCTCGCAACCTTCACCGGCTGACCAGCCCGGGAAGCGTGCACCAGCTTGCCGTTGCCGAGGTAAATTCCGACGTGGTGCAGGTCTTCGAAGAAGAAGACCAGGTCTCCAGCTCGCGCCTCAGCTCGGCTGACCGATCTCGTCTCCTTCCACTGGTCGCCCGTGAAATGGGTGAGATGGATCCCCGCAGCTTTCCAGGCGTACTGGGTGAGTCCGGAGCAGTCGAACGAGTTCGGCCCCACAGCTCCCCACACGTACGGGTCACCCAACTGCTCGCAAGCCGTACGCACGGCGATGGCGGCCTTGCCGGTCACCGTGACCGGCGGACATTCTCCCACGTCGATGGTGAACGTCCCTCCGGCAGTCTCCCGCAGCCTCTCCAAGCGCTTAATCTCGCTGTCAATCTTTTTCTTCTTGCCTGCGAGTTCGGCGTCCTGACGCGCCTGCTGCCTGATCAGGGTGTCAAGCTTCGCCTTCTCCTCGTCGTATTTGCTCTTGACCGCGAATACGTCCGCGATCTGCTCGTGCTCCTGTCCCGCCAGATAGTTGAGCATGGTGAGACGTTCGGTCAGCGTTGCACGGTCGTCGCCGCTGACCAATGCGGCGGCTTCCGCTGCCGGACCGAGCTTGTAGTTCTTGGCAGCTAGCCCACCGATCCGGTCGAGCGCACCATCGACCTGCTGGGCAAGCGGCTTGATCTTGCGTTCCAGCTCGGCCGCCTTCTTGCGGTTCTTGACGAGCCCGTTGTGTACCTTGTTGTACTGCTCGATAACGGGCTCAAGCTGTTCCCACTGCTTATCGAGCTGGGCTTCGATCTCCTCGGGCGAGGGAGTCGCATGTGCCTGGACCGCAGGCGTGAGGCCGACACATATCGCGACCGCCACGAGGATGACCCCACGTAGCGTCCGGCGACCCGAACTGCGACGGCGAGGATGCGTTTGGCGTGGTGAAGAGGGCTGGGCTGTCACATCCGCCACCACCGGCACCGACTCCTTTGTGGTCGACCCCTGGGCTGCTTCGCAACGAGAGGACGGCGAAGACCAACGGACCTCAGGGTCGATGTCCCACCATAGGGAATCCCCCTGCGTGGGGCAAGCCAGCCTTGGATCCCCTGGACGGCGCAGAAGTGGCGCTGTGCCGATTCTCGGCAGTACGGTCCCGCTGACCCCGGTAAGGATGATCGCCTACCCGTTCGAGGTGGCCACGATCGTGGCCCTGCATTCCTTCAACCCCCGTCACGCCCATGGCTTTGCAAGGGCCCATCATGACCAGCGAGCAGGGTCTGACCATCCAGGCCACCAGGGTGATGTTCGGTAACGGTCGCGCGCCTTCACCTCGCGGTGCGGCCCGGCCTGCCGAGCGATCGACGAGGTGGAGAGCGGCGCAAGCGTTCGGCCGCACCGCTCGCCGCTGCCAGGCGGGATTCATGTGCGGGCAAAATCTCCGCTTTCAACACTCTAGTCTTGTCTGGCTGATTGACTGCGAGTTGTGTGTGAAAGGGGGATTCGACCCGGGGACGCCGGCACGGGCTCGTCACCTGCGCTGTGTGGAGCCTGGTCGGTTGCCGGGCCACCCGGCGCAGGCGGCGACCCCGATCAGGTCGTCGGTGGCGAGCATCGCGGCCGGCCGTGTTCGTCGCCGCAACGGGTGCGGTCGGGTCTCGGCTGCCGCGGCGTATCGGGGGATGTGCGGTGACGGCGCTGCTCGCACTGCTGGCGCTGGTAATGCTGGTGGTGGGCGGTGTCTACGGTGCGGCGCGGTTGGTGGCGTTGGCTCCCCGTGCGCTGACCGCGACGTCGTTCACCGGCGGTATTGCGCCGCTCGAGCACGCGGTCAGCCGATTCCATGTGCGTTGGTATCCGGTGGCGATGCTGTTCCTCGCGTTCGACATGGAAATGATCTTCATGTATCCGTGGACTCGGGTCATCTCGATCATGGGCGTGAGTGCGGTGGTGGAGATGTTCACGTTTCTGGCGGTGTTACTCGCCGGGGTGGCGTATGCGTGGCGTGAGGGCGCGTTGCGGTGGACCTGATCGGCGGGCTGCTGCGGCTGGCCGCGACACGCCCTCGTGTCCTGGTCGTGCCGATGCCGGGCGCGACCGCGGTCCGCGTGGCCGTGGAGGGTGAGTTGCGTCGGCGCGGCTGGCCGACCGCGGCGGTACCGGCCGAGGCTGGAGTGTTGTTCGTGACGGGCGGGGAGGTGCCGGGCTTCGCCGAGTTGTTGGACGAGGCAGAGCGGGGCATGATCCCACCGGCGTGCTGTGTGCGGGCCCGCCGGCCGGGTGAGGCGGCCGAAGCGCTCGACGCGGCCCGTCGGCACCTGGCGAACCTGGATGTCCAGCGCAGCGCCGCGCGTGCCCGCGCCGATGCGCGGCGCGGCGGCCCTCAGGATCGCGGCGCACAGCCGGCGGGTGGGTCCGGCGCCCCCGGCGGGCAGGACCGGCCGCACGGCGAGCCTCACCAGGGGCACGGTGAGCGCGGCGCGCACGACCCTGAGCAGGGCGGCGACCAGCATCAGCCAGCGGAGGACGCCGGTCACCACGGGCACGCGCAGCACGGCGGTACGGCGCACGGCCATGCCCGGCCGCCCGCGCAGCGCGGTGGTCACGATGGCCACGGCATGCACGGCATGGGCGGGATGGGGATGCCGGCGGGCTTGCCGATGGCCCGGCGGGGCGAGGATCGCGACGGCCTGCGGTTGGACCGGCTGCGGCTGCCGTTGGGCCCCATCCTCGCTGACTGGCCGGCGGGATTGCTGCTGCGGCTGACCGTGCAGGGTGATGTCGTCCAGCGGGCGGACGTGGAGACGGTGACCGGCTGGGACGGGGAGGGCGGGTCGTGGTGGACGGTGCCGTGGTGGCGGGCCCGGTCGGGTGAACCGGTCACCGTCGGCGAGGCGGTCCGGCGGCGTGCCGCTGCCCAAATGGACAGCCTGGGTCGGTTCTTGGCCGTGGCGGGCTGGGCTGACGCGGCCACCACGGCGCGGTGCCTTCGCGACGACCTGCTCGCCGGCACGCCGCAAGAGGTAGTGCGCCGACGGGTCGGCCGGTTCGCCCATCGCGTGGGACGTTCGTGGACACTGCGGTGGCTGACCCGCGGACTGGGCAGGCTGGACGCCGATACGGCCGCCGGCGCGGGGGTGACCGGGCCGGCGTTGCGGGCCGGCGGTGACGTGACGGACCGGTACCGGCAGTGGCTGGCCGAGGTCATCGAGGATGTCGCCGGTCTCGACGACGGATCGCCGCTCGACCCGACCAGTGCCGAGGGCCCGCGCGGGCGCCTCGACGGACGACGGCCACCGTCGGCTGCCCTGGTCGAGGTGCTGCCGGGGTTGCTGGCCGGTGCCGAACTCGCCGGGGCCCGGCTCATCGTGGCCAGCCTCGACCCGGACGTGGATGAACTCATCCCGCAACCTGTCGGGTCGGCAGGTGGTTAACCCGGCGCCGCTGTGGTCGGTGCTGCTCGCCCCCGTGGCGCTGGCCGGGTTCGCGGTGGCCGCCGTGACGGGAGACGCGGTGCTGGCCGGCCGCGCGACCGGCCGCCGGTTCGCCGTCGGCATGGCGGTGACGCCACTGGCCGAGGCGGCGCGGCTACTCGTCGCCCCGCCACGCACCACGGTGGCCCCGGACCGGCTGCTGTGGCGGTTGGGTGGGGCGGGCGTGGCGGTAGCGGCGGTCCTGGCGGTGGCGGTGGTGCCACTCGGGGACCGGGTGGTGGTTGATCTCGACGTGGGGGTGGTGTGGTTCAACGCGATGGAGGTGGTGACCTGGGCGGCGGTGTGGCTGGCCGGGTGGGGGCCGAACGCGTTGTTCCCGCTGGTCGGTGGGTACCGGTTCGTGGCGCAGGGCTTGGCCTACCAGTTGCCGTTCATGCTCGCGTTGATCACCGCCGCGACCGGTGCGCAGTCGCTGCGGATCGCGGACATCGTGGCCGCGCAACGGCAGCTGTGGTTCGTGGTGTGGATGCCGGTGGCGTTTCTGGTGTATCTGGCCGGGGTACTGGCGTTCAGCTTTCTTGGTCCGTTCGATTATCCAGCGGCCCGGGACATCGCCGGTGGGGTGCTGGCCGAGACGGGCGGCGTGGACCGGCTGATGCTGCTGGCCGGCCGGTGGCTGCTGTTGACCGCCGGGGCGGCGATGGCCGTACCGCTGTTCCTCGGCGGGGGCCTCGGCCCGTTGCTGCCGGCGTGGGTGTGGTCGCTGGTCAAGACGGTCGCGGTGTTGGCCGTGCTGGTGTACCTGCGGCGGCGGTTGCCGACGATACGCGCCGACCGCTATGTCGAGCTGGCCTGGGTCGTCCTGATCCCGGTAGCTGTGGCGCAGGCGCTGGTTCCCGCGCTCGTCGTCCTCGGCCGCGGCTAGGAGCCGGCTGTGGACGTTGTCGTGTTCTGGGTGCTGGCGCTGCTCGCGGTGGCCAGCGGGATCCTGGTCTTCCGGTTGAACTCGATGGCCCGGGTCACCTACGCGCTGCTGGCCTCGTTCCTGTTCATCGGCGGCGAGTTGATCCTGCTCGGGCTGAACTACCTCGGTGTGGTCGTCATCCTGATGATGGTCATGGAGATGGTCATCATGGCCGTTTTCATGATCGCGTACATGATGAACCCGGCCGGTCTGATGCCGATGTCGATGGTGCACAATCGGCGCGGCGCCTTGGCGATCAGCGGGGTGGTGTTTGCCGCCCTCGCCGCCGGCATCGCGGCCGTCCCACTGCCGGCGCCGACCGCGACGCGCCCGCCGGATCCGACGCTACAGCTGGGCGAGTCGCTGATGGGCGGGCAGATGCTGACCATGATGACGCTCGGTTTCGCCTTGCTCGCGACGATGGTGGCCGCCACGGTGCTCTCCACCGGGCGGGGCCGGTACGACCGGTTCGGTGAGGACCTGCAGCGGCGGATCCCGGATGATCCGGTTCCCGGCGGGGTGGGCCATCGGTGAGTCTGCAATGGTTTCTGCTGCTGGCTGCGGCGTTGTTCTCGATCGGCTTGTACGGCGTCCTGTCGCAGCAGTCCATCGTGATGATCATGATGGGGTTGGAGCTGATGCTCGGCGGGGTCATCGTCGCCGCCGGGGCGTTCTGGCACTTCCTCGCCCCAACTGCCGCGGCCGGTCAGGTGATCGTCGTGGTCGTCGTGGTGGCGATGGCGGTGGAGATGGCGATGGGGTTCGCCGTCACGACCGCGATCTTCCGGGCCCGTGAGGTGGACATGACCGACCAGGCGCGGGAGTTGAAGGGATGACGGTCCTGGCGTGGCTGCTGGTCGTGGTGCCGCTGGCCGCGGGAGGGGCGCTGGCCGTCGCCGGCCGCCGGGCCGATCGGGCCGCCCCGGCGGTGGGAGTGGTGGCCGGGATGGTGACGCTGGCCCTCGCCGGTGTCTCCGCGGTTTCGCGGCCGGCCACGTCGGCACCGCTGTTCACCGGTATCCACGCCGGTCTCCGGGTGGACGGCCTGTCCGCGGTCATGGTGGTGACCGTGGCCGCGGTGACCACCGCTGTGCTGCTGTTCAGCGTCGGGGACAGCGCACTGGCCGCTTCCCGGTTCTTCGGGCTCATGCTGCTGTTCGCCGCCGCGATGCTGATCACGGTCACCGCCACCACCCTGCCGCTGCTGCTTATGGGGTGGGAGGTCATGGGCGCCACCAGCTGGGCGTTGATCGGCTTCTGGTGGCGGCAGCCACGACGGGTTCGGGCGGCGAACACCGCGTTTCTGAGCACCCGGGCCGCCGATCTGGGCCTGTACCTCGCGGCCGGAGCCGCGCTCGCCGGCGGGGCTGCCTCGCTGCGCCTGGACGCCCTGCCGCACACGGCCGAGCCGTGGCTGACCGTGCTGACCGCAGGCATGGTTATCGCCGCGCTCGGCAAGTCGGCGCAACTGCCGCTGTCGTTCTGGCTGTCCAGGGCGATGGAGGGCCCGAGCCCGGTCTCGGCGTTGCTGCACGCGGCGACCATGGTCGCCGCCGGGGCGTACCTGCTGCTGCGGCTGCACCCCCTGCTGGCCGCCACCGGTTGGGCTGGGCCGGCGGTGGCGTGGGCAGGGGCGAGCACCGCGCTGCTGCTCGGGCTGGTCGCGATCGCCCAGACCGATCTCAAGCAATTGCTCGCCGCCTCGACCTGCGCACAGGTCGGATTCATGGTGCTTTCGGCCGGGGCCGGTGGCGTCGCCGGTGGCGTTACCCAGCTGGTGGCGCATGCGGCGACGAAGGCGCTGCTGTTCCTGGCCGCCGGGGTGTGGCTGACCGTCCTGGGCAGTACCGTGCTGGCCGACCTGCGCGGCGCGGCGCGCGTGCATCGGCTGGTCGGTGTCACGTTCACCGTGGGAATCGCGACCTTGGCTGGGCTGCCACCCCTGTCGCTGTGGGCCGGCAAGGACGAGGTGCTCGCCGCCGCGTTCGCCCGGCAGCCCGGCCTGTACGTGGCGGGGCTCGCCGCCGCGGTGCTCGCCACCGTCTACAGCGGCAAAGCCGCCTGGTACCTGCTGCGCTCTGACCCTGTCAGCGCCGAGGCTGGCCGCCGGGTCGGGAGCCCTGATGTCCCTGTCGTCACCAACGTCTCTCTCGTTGTGCTCGCCGCGGCAGCGGTGGTCCTGGGCGTGCTGGCCCTGCCCGGCCCGTCGCGGCTGGTGCGGCAGACCCTCGGCGTGCTGGGCGAGCCCGCACCTCTGGGTTGGCAGCTAGCCGCGTCCGCGGCGGTGGCGATCGTTGCCGCCGTCCTGGCCTGGCGGTGGACCGGCACCCGGGTCCCGGTGCCGTCAGTGGTGACCGGCTGGCTAACCCGCTGGCTGGACCTGGAACGCGCCGCCCACCTTCTGGTCGTGCGTCCCACCCTGGCGTTGGCGCGGGCGCTGGCCGCGTTCGACGACCGGATCATCGACAATACGGTGCGCCAGGCCACCCGCGCCGCCCTGCGGCTGGCGCGTGCCGTAGCCCGGGTCGACGATCGGGGCGTCGACGGCGCGGTGCGCCAAGCGACCCGCGGCGGGCTGCGACTCGCCCATACCGCAGCCCGGGTCGACGACGGCGGAGTCGACGGCATCGTCACCGCAATCGCCGCCGAGGCCCGCCGGCTCGGCCGGGCAGCCCGCCGGCCGCAGACCGGAGTGCTGCACCAGTACTACACGCAGCTCGTCGTGGCGCTGGCCGCGCTGGCCCTGCTTCTGCTGCTGGCCGGGTAGCCGATGCTCACCGCCATCACCTTCCTCCCGCTAGCGGTTGCCGCCGCCGTGCTGCTCGTGCCCCGCACCGTGGCGGACCGGCTGTTCGTCTGGATCTGGATCGTCACCGCCACGGTCGACCTGGCCCTGGTGGTCGTCGTCTGGGCGGTGTTCGACCCTGGCGGCGGGGTGGCGTTCGAGCAGGCCGTGGCCTGGATTCCGCAGGCCGGGGTCGGCTACCACGTCGGCGTGGACGGACTGTCCCTGCCGCTGGTCGCGGTGACCTGCGTGCTGTTCCTCTCGGTCGCCGTCTACTCGCTGCGCGAGACCCGGCGGGTCAGAAGCTACGTCGCGGTGTTCCTGTTCCTGCAGACCGTCTGTATCGGAGTGTTCGTCGCACTCGACCTGATCCTGTTCTTCCTCTTCTTCGACCTCGCGATCGTCGCGATGTTCTTCGTCATCGCCGGATGGGGTCATGGTCTCAGGGCCCGGGCAGCAGCGTTGAAGTTCTTCCTCTACACGTTCACCGGCTCCCTCGCCCTGCTACTCGGGTTCATCGGCCTGGCCCTGGCCGCCCGGCCGCACACCTTCGACATCGTCGCCCTCACCGACGCCAACCCGGTCGCCGGCCGCGACGGCTATGCCGCGCTGGTGCTGCTCGCGATCGGCGTCGGGTTGGCGATCAAAACCCCGACCGTTCCGGTGCACACCTGGCTGCCGCCCGCCCACACCGACGCACCCGCCACCGGGTCCGCCATCCTCGCCGGGGTACTGCTGAAGATGGGCACCTACGGTTTCGTCCGCATCGCCATGCCGATCCTGCCGGACGCCTGGCGCCGCTACGCCATCGTGTTCGTGGTCGTCGGCGTGATCTCGGTGATCTACGGCGGCCTCGTGGCGCTGGCGCAGACGGACTTCAAACGCATGATCGCCTACACGTCGGTCAATCACCTGGGCTACGTCGTGCTGGCCGTCGGCGCGGCCGGAACCTTGGCCGGCAGCGACGGGCGGGCACGCCAGCTCGCGGTCACCGGAGCGGTGACCCAGATGGTCAGCCACGGACTCCTCACCGGCGCACTGTTCCTGCTGGCCGGCGTCCTCTACGCCCGCCGCCGCCGCTACGATATGAATGCTTTCTCCGGCCTCGCCGCCAAGACCCCTCTGTTCGCCGGCGTCACTGCGGTGGCCGCCTTCGGCAGCCTCGGCATACCGGGACTGAGTGGGTTCATCGCCGAGTTCCAGATCCTCACCGGCAGTCTCGCCACCCAACCGGTCGCGACCGGGATCGCCCTGCTCGGCATCCTGATCACCGCCGCCCTACTCGTCTGGGCGCTGCAGCGGGTCTTCCTCGGCCCGCTGCGGACACCCGACGCGCCGGGCGCCGCCGCCGCGTTCCCCGACCTGCACCCCTCGGAACTGGTGGCGATCGTCGCGCTGCTGGTCCTGGCCCTCGCCATCGGCGTCGCGCCGAGGTTTCTCCTCGACGTAATCGAGCCCGCCAGCCGGACCCTCGTCGACCTGGTCGCCAGGTGAACCAGAACGTCGCCGCGCTCATCCCCGAGGCCGTCCTGGCCGCAGCCGCCGTCATCGGACTAATTGCCGGGTCGTGGCTGCCCCGCCGCCGGCAATGGGCCGTCCGCGCACTGCTCGCCGGAGCGTGCCTGATCGGCCTCACCGCGACCACCGTCAGCATCGCCGCCGACCGACCCGAGCTGGTGTTCGAGAACGCCTTCGCCATCGACCCGGCCACCAACGCCGGCCGCCTGATCGTGTTCGCGGCCCTGCTGCTCGTCATCTGCCTGTCGATCGACACCGTCCAAGCGCACAAGCGGGAGAGCGAGTTCTACGTCCTGCTCGCCCTCTCCGCCACCGGAGTCCTCGCCCTGGTCGGCGCCAACGACCTGCTCATGCTCTTCGCCGGCTACCTGCTCACCAGCGTCCCCACCTACGGCCTGGTCGGGTTCGCCAAAGACCACCTCGCCACCGAGGCGGCCCTCAAGTACTACCTGATCGGCGCGCTGCTGAGCGTGCTCATGCTGGCCGGTATCGCCCTGCTCTACGCCGCCGGCCACACCACCGGCTACGACGAACTGCGCCCCGCCCTCGCCGATGCCTCCTACCCACTGGCGGCGCTCGGCATCATCGGCGTGTACGCCGGACTGCTGTTCAAGATCGGGGGCGTTCCGGTGCAGTTCTGGGTGCCCGATGCCGTCGACGGCACGCCACCGCCGGTTGCCGCCTACCTGACCACCCTGCCGAAGATCGGTGGCCTGATCGCCGCCTACCGCGTGGCTCACCAGGCACTGCCGGCCAGCCAGGTGAACTGGCCCCTGCTCGCGGCCGTGCTCGCAGCGGCGTCCATGACCCTGGGCAACCTGGCCGCGTTCCACCAAACCTCCGTCAAACGCCTGCTCGCCTACTCCACCATCAACCAGGTCGGATACCTGCTCATCGCCGTCGCGGTGGCCACGCGCAGCGGCCTGGCCCAGCAGAGTCTGCTGTTCTACCTGGCCGCCTACGCCGTCACCAACCTCGGCGCGTTCGCCGTCGTCGCCCACCTACCCCACGCCTCACGCATCGACGATTACCGGGGCCTCGCCCACCGCCGCCCGCTGCTGGCAGCCGTGCTCGTCGTCTGTCTCCTCGGCCTGGTCGGCACCCCGCCGACCGCGGTGTTCGTCGGCAAGCTCGAAGTCTTCACCGCCGCGATCGACGGCGGCTACGGCTGGCTCGCTGCCCTGGCAGTCGCCAACACCATCGCCTCACTGTTCTACTACCTGCGCTGGCTCGTCCCCGCCTTCCAGCCCGCCCCGGACGATCGGCTCGCCGACCCGCTGACATCCGCCGGCCCCTGGTCAGCGCTGGCCGCCTACACCGCCGGTGCCGGAGCGCTCGTGCTCGGCCTGATCAGCGGACTCGCCCTGCCGCTGGCGGCCGGGCCACTTCGCTGACCGAACCATGGCCCGTACCCGGTGTCGACGGGAAGGGGAACATTCACCGGCGCGCGTGACTGGACACGCCGCGCTCCGTCGCGCCGCTTGCGGGGAGGCCGGTTGAGTGGACCGGCCTCCCCGGACCGCTGGACTCCACCGCGATGTCCGGCTGCCGTGGCCGGTCAAGGCGGCAGGCTGGTGTACTCAGGCGGAGTAGCCGCGGGTGCCGATCCAGTTGGCCATGTTGATCGTGCTCATCCAGTAGGTGGCGGGACCGAACAAACCCGACGAGTCCGACACCTTCACCATGCGCCCGTCATCGCTGTAGCCGACCAGGGCGATGTAGTGGCCGCCCGGGAAGTCGTGCCACACGCCGTCGGCGTCCGCCGCGCCGCCGACGCTGTTCGCCACGACGGCATAGCCGTTGCTGATCGCCCGCACGACATCGGCCTGGAGTCGATCCATCTGTGCCGGCGTCGCATCCGAGCCGGGGATCATCGTCGTGCGGTACACGTCGGCGCCGACCATGTCATTCAACACCCGGGTGGTGTCCTCGGCCGAGTCGGTGCCGTTGACCGTGGTCCGCAGCCCCTTGGCGAGCTCGTCCTGACTCACGTCGATGCCGCGAGCGCTCAGGGCGTTACGTACCGCGGCGGGCCCGCAGTAGTAGAAGTTGGGCTGGTACTCGAACGAGGCGTCGAGGACCTTCTCGGCCGGAGCGTCCGGCGTGGCCGGCTGCGACGGGCTCTCCTCAGGCGTCGCCGCGCTGGCGTCGGGGCTGGCCGGCGCCTCGGTGTCCGGGTCGGGCGCGATCGCGCCCGTGACGAGCGATTCCGAGGTGGCCCGAGCTACCCCCGGAGCCGCCGGCTGGTTCAGCAGAGCACCAGCAGTCGCGGCTGCCGCAGCTACCGCCACCGCAGCAGACAACAGACCCACCTTGTGTACCCGACGCAGCGCACCGGGTCGAAACGGATTACGAATGCGTTCTTCAGTCATCACGGTTCCTCAGTTCGTTTGATGGCAGATCGATGCAGTCGCCCCTTAAAAGATTCACCCCGAGGTGCGATGGGTCCCCGGCTCGCTGGTCGCGATTAGGCGAGCCCGACTCGGCGTCATCGGATTAGATGACTAGCAACCGAATCGGACGCGACGACGCTACGAGCCGTCTCCTCGGTTGCCAAGCGCCGACAGCGACGGTGTGACCAATTGCATTCACTTCCGCTGGATGACGTGCCTTCGCTTGGGAAACCGGACAGCGGTTCAGAAACGTGACGGGCGTGAACTGTCGGTGGATTGTTGCGAGGCGTGTCGTTTCGAGCTGCCCAACAGGGGTAACGTCCTCGGATCGGCGATTCCGGACGGAGACTCCCGCCACGAGGTACCACAGGTTCCGCGCCTGAAATCCGCCCGCCCCCAGGGGAGACTTGGCCAACCGCGACCACACTTCCCCCGTTTCCGCCTACGATTTCTCAGGTGACCGCCTTCCGTTTGGTTGCTGTTGCGTTAGGCGCTGTGCTCGTTGTGCCGAGTGCGGCGGTCCTGCCGGAAACATCGGCGATGGCCGCGCCGTTCGTGCCCTGCCCATCTGTCGAGCCGACGGCGCCTCGACCTGCCACCCCGTCGCCGCCGGCGGTCGACCCGGCCCGGCTGTCGATCGGCGGGGAGGCACTGGCGACCTCGGGTCTGGCCATCCCGCCCGGTGCACCGGTGGCGCCGGCGGTGACGGCCACCTCGTGGGTCGTGGCCGACCTCAACCGTGGTTCCGTCTTGGGCGGATGCGGCCCACACGAGAATCGGACGCCGGCCAGCGTGCAGAAGCTCCTGTTGGCGGCGGCTCTCATGCCCCGTCTCGACCCGGCGCAGACCGTCGAGGTGACCCGGGCGGACCTGGAGGATCTCGACCCGGCCAGCTCGGTGATGGGGGTGGTCGAGGGCGGTCGGTACTCGATCGAGAGCCTGTGGTTGGGGCTTCTGCTGAAGTCGGGCAACGACGCGGCCAACGTCCTGGCACGCATCGGCGGCGGGTCCGCCGGCAGGCCGGGCGGGGTCCAGGCGATGAACGACGAAGCGGGTCGGCTGCACGCGAACCAGACCCACGCCGCCACGCCCTCAGGGCTCGACGGCCCCGGCCAGTTCACCAGCGCGTACGACCTCGCACTGATCGCGCGGGCGACCTTCACCCGCGAGGACTTCCGGCGGTATATGGCGACCAGGGTGGCGGAGGTACCGGCACAGCCGGGAAGGCCGCCCTTCCAGATCGTCAACGACAACACGCTGTTGGACCGGTATCCCGGCATGCTGGGCGGAAAGACGGGATTCACGCAGCTTGCCCGGCAAACCTACGTTGGTGTGGCCGAACGCGACGGCCGACGCCTCGCGGTGACCCTGCTCGGCGCGGAGACCGCGCCGCTGGGGAGCCTGGGCGAGGCGATAGCCCTAATCGACTGGGGTTTCGCTCTCCCTCCCGAGGCGACCGTCGGCCACCTGGTCACGCCCGCAGACGAGCACTCATCCTCGCAAGCCCCGCTGTGGATCGGTCTCGGCGTTGGCCTACCGCTGCTAGCCCTGATCGTGGCGGCTGTGTGGTGGTGGAGCCGCGCACGTCGAAGAGTCGGTGCCGCAATTGACGGTCAACGGTCCTAGTGTCGTGTAATTGAGATCTTTTACTTGTCGTTGTTGGTGAGGAGTTTGCGGACCTGGGTGTGGACCCAGCGGACCTTGGCCAGTATCTCGTCGGGGGTGGCGGTCCAGACGAACGGTCTTGCGTCGGTGTTCCAGGCGGTGACGTAGTCGTTGATCGCCCTGGTCAGGCGGGTGACGGAGGTGAAGGTGCCGCGTCGGATGGCCTGCCGGGTGATGATTCCGAACCAGATCTCGTCGGGTAGCCCCGGCGCATTGCTGCGCCGGGGCCCCCTCAGAACCGGCCGTGCCCGCTTTCCGGGCAACCGGCTCAAGCAAGCCCTGAAGGCTCGCGGGTGGGTGAAAGTGCTGGATTGCTGCCGTTGCCGGTGATCCGGCGGTGGCAGTGGGTGTGTATGAGGCGGTTGGCGACGCGTTCGTCCGGTGTTCCCGCTCCCCAGACGGTGACCGCGTGTCTGCGGACCGCTTTGCGGGTCGCGGTGAGCCATTGTTCCCACTCTTGCGGGCTTCGCGGCTCGTGGTCGGCGTGTAGCAGCAGGTCTCGGCAGATCGGACATCGTCCTTGCTGGGCTCGTAGGAGCCGTTGCGTGGTGGTGTCCACCGGGAGATTGCTGCGGCGACGCCGCCGGGTCCAGTAGTCGGTCAGGCACGGGTCGTCGGGTGACGCCGTCCCTGCGACCATCCGGTGCCGGACGATCGGAGTCCAGGCGAACTTGCGCAGGTAGTAGCTGGTTTCCCGGCTCCCGAATACCCACCTGTCACGCCGGGACGAGTTGAACTCGCCGAAGTACCGGGCTGTCACCCAGCGTCTCGACTTGTTCGCGCGGGTGAACCTGGCCCACTTGTAGACCAGCTTCCACGCATGGGCATCCAGCGCGTTGAACACACGTTTGGACACCCCGATCCGGTAGTAGGCGCACCATCCGTTGATGATCGGGTTGAGCTTACCGATCACCGCGTCGGCGTTCGAGCCACGAAGGGCCCGCACCTCCACGGACAGGCGCTTGCGGATCCGTCGCACCGCGTCGTTGCTCGGCTTGGTCAGCAACTTGCCGTTCGGGTAACGGCGAATGTTGAACCCCAGAAAGTCCACGCCCTCGGACAGGTGCGTGATCCGGGTCTTGTCCTCGTTGAAGACCAGACCCCTGGGCGCCAACCATCCGACCAACGCCGCCTTGACCTGTTCGGCTTGCTCACGGGAGTGACACAAGGCGATCAGATCGTCGGCGTAGCGGACCACCACCGGGCAGCCGTTCATCGTCTTCCCGGCACGGGTGCCGGTGACGTGGTAGCGGACCCCGGCGGCGGTCTCCATGCCGTGCAGAGCAACGTTCATGAGCAGCGGACTGATCACCCCACCCTGTGGAGCACCCTCCTCGGTGGGGGTGAACCGGCCGTCTTCGACCACGCCCGCTTTCAGCCACTGCCGGACCAGTCCCCGCCCGGGGAACAAGCCCAGCGACCGGCGGATGTGGTCGTGGTCGAGCCTGTCGAACGCCGCTGCCAGGTCGGCGTCGAGCACCCATAGCCGTTTGGCGTCGGTGCGGTTCGACGTCGTGTGGATCGCCACGATGGCGTCGTGGCAGCCACGACCCGGCCGGAAGCCGTAGGATTTCGGCTCGAACCGGGCCTCCCATTCGGGTTCCAGCGCGTTGACCGTCACCGCTTGCAAAGCCCGGTCAGCGATCACGGGAATCCCGAGGCCGCGGCGGCGGCCGTTGCTCTTGGGCACATACACGCGCTTGACCGGCAAGGGTGTCCACGGCTTGGCGTCGTGCTGGATCCAGTCGGCCAGTTCGGCCTTCTGCGACCCGGTCACCACGACCTGCCGGTCCACCCCGGCCGTCTTGCGGCCAGCATTGCGCTCCGTCACTCGTCGCACCGCCACCAGGACGTTGCTGCGCGAGCGGAGCATCAACTTCTGCAAGTTCCGGACCTTCCTCAGGTCCCCGTCCCGCGACGCCGCGAAAATCCGCTGCCGTAGCCGCCGTACGTTGTCCTCGCAGGTCCGCCAGTCGATGGCGGCCCAGCCAGCACGATCGTCCTCCGGTCCGTTCACGCCGAGAGCCGCCATCGCCAGCGCGAAGGCATGAGCCGTCATCGTGTCTAACTTGCCCTTCGGTTCCGAAACTTTGGCCAGCACAGACTCCGCAGGCTCACCCGACCCGCGTCAGCGCCCTTTCAGGCCAGGGCACCAGCCCTTATCCGGCCGGTTATCCGGTGACCGCCGGCGGAGGAGCCAGCATCGTCGTCCCGGTTTCCCGCTGCCTTTCGGCCACCGGCATTCGCTTCTCGGGTCGTCCTGCGCCCGCTGGGACATCGTCCACCCTCACAGGCGGCCTACCAGCCGAAACACTCTCCGTCTGGACCCCATCGGGGTTGTCACGTTCCGCATGAGACAGATACGACCGGGTAGGACGCCCTCTGAACCCCGGGGACGGTGGTGCGCTCCCGCCCGCCTAGATTCCTCCGAACGGCACCTGCCGCCTTGCAACGGCTGGCCCCTGTCTCCCGCTGGCGCGTCCCATCAAGCGGAAGTGCCTATGACGAGGCGTCATCGAGGATTCACTTGCGTTCACCCGTCCGGTCTTCCCCAGCCGGTAACCCCTGGATGGAACAGGCGTCCTTGGGCCTTTCCCCGGGCTTCGCACCCCGCAGTTACCCGCGACGCACGCCGAGGCGGGGACGGTCCTTACGCACGGGACCGGACACTACATCCGCGACGTCACGCCGCACCTCCTTCGATGAGTGTCGCTGTACTCATGCGACTTGCGTGTCGCACGATCATGTTCAGCCACGATGAGCCGGTGGGGGTGAAGTGGAAGATGACCCGAGGATGGTGGGCGAGCCAGGCTTTCACCTCGTCGCTGGTGTGGGTGGACAGGTTGTCGACCACGACGTGCAGTTCGCGGTCGGGGTAGGCGGCGGCGACGGTTTTCATGAAGGTCAGGAACTCGCTGCCTCGTCGTTTGGGGAAGCAGCGGGCGGTGACGTGTCCGGTGGCGGCGTCCAGGGCGGCGAGCAGATTCGTGGTGCCGTGCCGGACGTAGTCGTGGGTGCGTTTCTCGGTGCGGCCGAACTCGATGGGCAGTATCGGCTGGGTCCGGTCGAGGGCTTGGATCTGGGTCTTCGTGCGCCGTGAGGCGCTGGTGCGCCGTGAGGCGCGGATAACCGAGGGAGGTGTGAGACCTCTCCGCGTGGTCGTCGCAGCGGCCGGGTGGGAGTTGGGCGCAGCCTGATCCGGGAGACGCCGGGGAGGGTGGGAGCAGCGTCGACAAAGCTGGGACGGTCCGGGACTGCCAGACGGGTCGGGTCCGGCGAACGAGATCAGACGGCATACGAGAGGAACCAGCGGTGTAAAGCTCCGTAAGCGCGGCACCGACTCAAATCTGGCGGATATGGGTCGGGGTGTAGTGCACGGCCGTCCGGTATGGATGGTCGACTCCGAAGCCGGCTAAGCGCGTCGGTGGGGAGGCCATGGTGAATGTCTGCGGCGTAACCGTGGCGATGCTGCCGGGGCAAAGTTGGGTGCCAAGCTGATCGATCGGTTGTTCGTGAACACGGGAACCGTTGCGCGCCGTTCCTGGCGTCCGGACGCCATCCGGGTGCGTGGGATAGGCCCGTCGTCGGCCGATGGAGCGCAACGGGGCGGAGGCCTCGTAGTAGTCCGAGCGTGTTAATGGCACGCACATGGCGAAGGGGGCCAGCAAGTCAGCAGTGTAGGTACGGGAATGTCAGGAGATTCGCTGGTGAATACCGACGAGCTGGAGTCGGCCCTGATGCGGGCCGAGTTTCGGGTACTGAAGATCCAGACGAAGCTGCATCGTTGGGCTCGTGGTGATCCTCACCGACGGTTCGACGATCTGTTCAATCTTGTCGTCGATCCCGGGTTTCTGCTGGTGGCCTGGGATCGGGTGCGGCATAACAAAGGGGCGCGTACTGCCGGGGTGGACGGGGAGACAGCCCGGTACATCGAGGCGGTGCGTGGAGTGGAAGGATTCCTCACCGAGCTACGCGAGAACCTGAAAGCTTGTGCCTTTCGGGCGGTGGGCAGGTCGTCCTCGCGCAGCGCGGCGCGGGCGACGGCCAGGGCGTCGATCGGGTCTGCCTTGCCGTAGGTGCGGGCGGCGTCGCGGGCGTTGGCCATGAGTCTGGGTGGTACCCGGACGATGCGTTCGCCGGCGGCGAGCAGATCGCGTTCGAGGCGGCGAGTCATGTTGCGGCAGTCCTCCACCGCCCAGATACGGTCCTTGCCGTGCCCGGCCGCCCAGCGCAGCAGCGACAGGTGGTCCTTGCTGGTTGTTTCGCACATCTTCGTGGCGAGTTTCCGTCCGTTACTGTCGATGATGACGGCGGTGTGGGTGCGCTTGTGCGCGTCGATGCCGTGACCACCATGAGAGTCGTGTCTCCTTGACCGAGGGGGCGCGGGACCGGTCGGTGGGCATATCCCAGTCGGGCGCTGGCACGCTCCTCTCAAGCGATGCCGGCCGGTCCTCGGTGTCCGGCGGGCCGCAATATTTACCTGCTGGCATGCTTTGCCCATGCTCGATCGCCAGTGGCTCACCCAGGACCAGCAGTTCGCTCCTGGCAGGGAACTGTTCCGCTGCAGCCGTCAATTCGCCGTCTGGGCCTACACCGTCAGCCACAGCCAACTCCTGCTGCGGGCGCGGACGACCGGAACCGACGGGGGTCGGCAGACACGCATTGATGTGCTCTTCAAGCCTGTCGAGGCGGTGAAGACCCGGATGGAGTACCGCGACGGGCTGGTCATCCGGTGCGCCACCACCGACGAACGCGACCGGATCCTGGCCGACGCAGGCTTGGCGGGTACGAATTTCAGGGTGTTCGTGCTGCCGACCTCTGATGGGATCGACCATGTCGTCGTCATGGGTGTCGGGTGGTGCGAGGACGAGCAGGAAGATCGCGAGCCCAGTTCTCTGGCGTTCTTCGTGCCCGCTACTGATCCCACCCGGGTGCTGCCCACACCGGAGCCGGTCCCCTGGAGCACCCTTCAGATGGAGCGCTGGTGAAGCCGGATCTGGACCGCTCACCTCGACGCGCTGGGCGCGTCAAGACGAGGCGAACGTGACGGCGCTGGATTTCTTCGTCGATGTGGTGATCCGTGGCATGGTTCTCGGCGTCGGAGCCGGTGATCCGCCTGACGAAATGGCCAAGGTGCTGGGATCCGGGTACGTCGAGGACCTACGGCGCACCACCCTGCGACGCGACTACGGCCTGGTCGAGTTCTCCTGGACAAAGGGACGCGATGGCACCGCTTGGCGCCCCGGCGGCTTCGTTGTCCAGGTACACCGGCTGACCGCGTTGCCCGTCACCACACCGTTCGACCGGTACGGGTCGTTCGATCAACGGCTGCGGTTCGACGAGTTAGCCCGCACGGTCGCCGCGCTGCATCGGCTGGAGGAGATTACCCGCGAGGCTGACGGCCCCACCTACCGTCGGTACTGGCTTGCGGACCCGCAAACCGTCATCTTGGTCGTCGCCGACAGCGCGGACGGTCGACTTTCGGCTGGCGACGTGTGGTCGATCGCCGTCCCGTCCACAGCCGCCGGCCGGCCCGACGCACGCAGCCAAGCCATCGACGACCAGTTGGCCCACATGCTGCGGCTGTCCGACACCGACCGGGCCGACTGGCTCCAGCGCAACCAGCCGGCCGCGGCTCACGTCAACTGGTGGCTGGCATTGCTCCGCACGCTCGACCGGAAGATCAACAAGGCGGACCGGCCGATCCAGGTGCGGGCGGACTGGGTACGGCTGAAGCTGTGGCTGCTGCGCTGGACCAGCGATCAAGGTGTCTTCAACGCCTACGAACACGCTCAACGGATGGCGTACTTCCGCGCGATGTTGAAGGACCTGGACATCGACCCGCGCGCGCTGGTGCCCTCTGCCGACGAGATCGTCCGGGACTGCCTGGCGGCCATCCCGGTCAGTCTGGACGAGGTGGCACTCGTCGACCACCCATCGGCGCTGCGCCAACTGAACCGGAGTCAGATGTGGGCGTCCCGTCAGGCCAAGAACCTGATCAACGCGGCACAGTACAACCTGGACGACGTCGGCCCCTTCTGGGACTTGACCAAACCCATAGGGACACCCCCCGGCGCAGAGCGGGAACATCGAGGTAGCTCTTCTGGATGGGCAGTGGATCGCCCAGGCTAAGTCCGACGCGCGGACGGGCGACGGTAGGCGTGCGGCCCATTGGCGCAGGCCGGGCCGGCGGGTCGCCCCTGGTGACGGCGAGCGGTTCGATCCGTACACCGTCGCGGTCGGGGTCGGCAGCAGGCCGTGCCGGGTGCCCGTCGGTTCGACCAGGTCGGGCAGCCCGTACTGGTGGCCGGGGCCCTTGCCGTCACGGGCGCACGGCGTCGGCAACGTCGGCACCCCCTCGGTCTGAGGGAGTAGCCAGCAGGAACAGCCTGTCCCCTCGGTGTGCTGCCCCGATGTCGGATGCGCGAAGGCACGTCCAGCTCGTGTCGTACCCGATCTCGGCCAGGTCGGCCTGGACGACGTCAAGTCCTCGGGTGAGGAGCGCGGCCACGTTCTCCACGAACAGGAGCGGCGGTCGAAGTACGCGAACGGCCGTGGCGACGTGCTTCCAGACGCCGGAGCGCTCGCCGGTAATACCGACGCGCTTTCCGGCGTTGGAGATGTCCTGGCAGGGAAATCCCGCCGTGAGGATGTCGACCGACTCGACCCGGCTCCAGTCGACAGTGCGGATGTCTCCCCGAGGTTCGGGGCCTCGGGCCAGTGGCGGGCCAGGACGGTGCCGGCGTGCCGGTCGGTCTCGGCGTACCAGGCGAGTCGGCCGCCGAGCACCAGCTCGACGGCCAGGTCCAGTCCGCCGTACCCGGTGCAGACGGATCCGATCCGCGGGCCGGTGGTGTGCTCAATGCTCACGCCACCTCCCCGCGCCCGGTGTCTGCTGTGGCCGGCTCGTCGTGGGGGCAGGTCCACGGCCCGCAGCCCGGCACATCAGCCGGCTGCGGGCGTGGACGCAAAACCACCTCATCGAGCGGAATCCGCGCCCTGTGCAGGAAGAACTGCCCCTGCAGCGGGTGCCCATCGGCGTCGGCTCGCGCGGAGCCGTTGCGGATCGCGTGGTCGAACGCGACCGCATCCGCCCACTCCTGCGGGCTGTTCTCGCGCAGGGAGAGCCAGAAGCCGTCGTCGTGGTATGGGCACCCCACGCACGACGACTTCGGGGTGTCCCCGAGCCCCTGCTCCGCGAGGTAGCGAAGGCAATCGGTCCGCCGCCAACCGAGATCGAGCAGTGGGTGGACGTTGCGCATGTAGCCGACGTCGGAGTCACGGGCCCGGCCGATCTCGTCCAGGCTGATCCCGATCGCCATCTCCGCCTGGACACCGGCCGGTATCCGGGTGTGACTTTCAGCTGTACTTGTCACCAGCGGTAGGGGCGAGCTGGGGTCAAGGACGCGGCTGTCAGCGATAGTTGCCACGGACGTTGAGCGATAGCTGTCACCTGTCGAGCTTTTGAGAGTTGTTGTCACCGTCTCGGCGCGTCGTGTGCTAGGCAACGATCTGATTCGATGTTGTGATGGCGTCGACCGAGCATGGCCAAGCTGCGTCTGATCAAGTGCTTGCCTGACCTCCGCCGCGTCGGGCCGGCGGCCGGGCCAGCGCGCCGACAGCGTCGGGCTGCAGCGGCAGCGGTCGACGGATCGGACCAGGCGGCCGTCACAATCGCCCGCACTGGATCGTCCATCCTGAAAGGGCCGCACCATCCGCCCGTTGCGGCAGCCCGATTCCGGTTGTTTGGCAGCCGCCGATGCGGGTAGCGCGAAGTGAGGAGGCGACAAGCATGGATTCGCCAGATCGGGTCAGCACGACCGCGACCGTGGAGCCGTCCGGCATCTTCACCACCGCGGTCCAGGTCGCTGCCGGAGTACTGACGTTCGCCGCCGGCGTGTGGCTGCTGGCCTGGCCGGACTCGTTCGCCGAGTTCGCCGGCTTCGAGCCCCACCAGCACTTCGGACACGATCTCGGCGCGTTCAACCTCGGCATCGGCACGACGCTGCTGCTGGCGGTGCCCTGGACCGACGCGGCGGCGGTGACGCTGGCCGGCTTCTTCGTGGGCAACACCGCCCACACCATCAACCACGTCGCCGATCTCGACGTCGGCGGCCACGGCCGCGACCCGTGGATCCTGGCGCTGGGATCGGTGCTCGTGCTCGCGGCACTCGTGTTGCGGATGCGCCGGCTCGGCTGGGTCGCCGGTACGGTGACCACGACTGCCGCGGTCCCGGCGCTGGCCCCATTCGTCCGTCAGAAGACGATCCTGTTGACCAGCTACCGCCGTGACGGCAGGGCGGTCGGCGCCCCGGTGAGCGTGGTGGTTGACGGCGACCGCGCCTACGTACGCAGCCCCGGCGCCGGCGGCAAGATCAAACGGATCCGGAACAACCCGCTCGTCGAGATCGCTCCAAGTACCGGGTCAGGCAAGGTGACCGGACCGGCCGTCCGGATGCAGGCCGGTTTCCTCGACGGCGCCGAGTTCCGCCATGCGGGCCGGCTGCTGCGGCGCAAGTATCCGGTGCTGCAAGGCGTGTTCGTTCCACTGCTGCATCGTCTGGGCCGCGCCAAGTTTGGTCGAACGGTCCATCTGGTGCTGACCCCGATGACCGGCCAATCGGCTCAACACCAGACGCACGCTCAACTCGGGGCGGGGACAGCCGGCACGTCGGCCCGCAGTGGCCGCGCCTGACCGGCTACCTGCACACACTGGTCGCGGCGCCTGCGGCCTGGACGAGCAGGTCGTTGACCTGGCAGCGCTACCAACCGCTGACCATCACAGCCACACACTCATAAGGATCATGCGGCCAGCTATCGCCGGTATGGGGAAGGTGCAAGCCCGCCGTCGCAGCGCCGTCGAGTTGGCGATGGCATAGGCGTCAAGACGGCTCAGCCGGTACCGGGTTGGTGTTGCCGCAGCGGCTCTGGATGAGGTCGCGGTATGCGGCCTTCATCGGCAGGTCTCGGTCGATCGTGATGCGTCGCCGGGTGGCGGTGACCTCGATCTGACGTATGGGGTCGTGGCCGGGTCGTTGGTAGGTCTCCCACCACAGTCCGATGCCGCGGCGCTGCCAGGTGGGCAGGTCGTTGAAGTTGATGTCGTGGCGGAACAGCAGTTCGTTCTTGTCCGCGGTGCTCGCATGCTCCAGCGCGGCAGTGGCCTGCTGGCGGGACTGACCTGCTTTACGGAGGGTCCAGTAGCACCACCCGTTGAGGGCGCAGCGTGCCGCATCGGCCTGCCGCCAGGAGAAGTAGTCGACCACGTCAGGTACACCGACCCCTACCCATAGCCGGGAGTCGAAGTGCGCCGGTTCACCGACGGCGTGCGTGAACGCCGCCGTGGCGATCCCCGCCGAGATCGACACGAGCTTCTCCACGCCGCGACCGAACAGGTCGAAACTGGGGTCGAAGAGCACCGAGATCTCGTCGCTTTCGGTATAGGCGTAACGGCCGCCCAGTTCGGTCAGCACGGTCTCCGCCGTGGTAACCATCAGATCGCTGAAGCGGGCGTCGAACGGCTTGTCGAAGCGCTGCTCGGTGAACCGGGAGAACCCGCGTCCGTCCAGCCGAATCACCGTCCACGCACCTGGCAGAACGGTCAGTTCGTGAAAGTACTCGCGGGCGCGCTGCGCTGCCTCGAACATGTCGGCGTCCACCGGCGACTCAGTCCTCCTCGTCCATGGGCCGAACGTCGAAGCCACCCACGCCGTCGAAGCAGACCAGGTAGAGGCGGTCGAACCCGTCGGCCCGCGTGGGTGCTCGAAGCTGTCTGAGCGTGGCATACAACCCGACGTCGGGTACGCGGGCCCGGCCCTCGCGGATGGCGTTGCGTTGCCGGGTCGCAGTCAGGTCCGGCGGAAACCAGTACCCCACCGGCGCCGCACCGTGCGCCCGGGCGACCTCGATGAGCGGCAGCCACTCATCCGGCGATGGGTTGGTGTTGTCCACCGCCACGCTGCGTCCCGCGGCGAGGGCCTCGCAGATCAGCCGCAGCTGGCGGCGTTGCCGGTCCCGCGCGTTCGGGAAGGCGTCCTTGCTTACCACTACGTGATCTGCCGCCAACACCTGCCGGCAGAACGTCGATTTCCCCGACGCCTGAAGACCGATCATGATGGCCACCTCCATGTTCTCGCCTCCCGGCCCGAGTCTGCCCAATCATGTTCGAGCTCTCCATGGCATTGATGCATAGAAAGTGGCGCGCTCGTACGGCGTGCAGGCTGCTGCCCGTGCCGACGTCTCGGCGGCGGGCTGGTGCCACCGGCAGACCTGGGCGCCTCGGACGGCGGCGAGGAGTTGAAGGTCACCGTTGGCGAGCCCGCGATGGGCCGGTGGCAGGCGGCGCTGGAACTCGACCCGGAACCGGTCGTGGTGGTCAGCGGTGAAGGCAGACATGACGAACGACGTTCGCCCGGTGACAACTGACGCTGAAAAGTGACAACTACCGCTGACCGTCACACCGGGCCGGATGCGGGTAGCCGAGCCGGCGTCGCACCTCCGCCTTGCTGGGTTTGTTCTTGTATTCGGAGGTGCTTATCTGCACTTCACTCGATTGGTTGAATGCTTGCGTTGTATAGAACCGCCGGTGACGAGAGCCGAGTGCTCGCCAGAGCGCAAGCCGCATCCGAGACGGCCGGGCGGGGCCCTTACCCCCGGCCGCTGGTACGGGCGACTCTCGTCGGCCTGGGACTTGCCTTGGTAGCTATTCCTGGGCAGAGGTTTGCAGTGTTGTGGTGCTCGGCTTGGTTGACGGGCCTCGGGGGATGCGCCAGACGAAGATCGCTCCGGCGGCGGTGATCAGGAACAGTCCGGCGACCACCAGGGTGGCGGAGGCGTTGGCAAGGGCTAGGCCGCAGGCGGCCGAGCCGAGTCCGGATCCCATGTTGTAGCTGGAGCCGATCCAGGCGTTCGCCTCGACCTGGCGTTTCTTGGACAGGTGTTCGTCAACTAGGAGGTAGGCCACGACGAACAGGGGTGTGACGGCGGCGCCGGCCAGGGCCACCGTGCCGTATGCCGCGGGTGTGGTGGCGGTCAGCGCCACGGCGATGGTGGCGGCAGCGAGGTAGGCCGCGATGAGGAAGTACCGGATTCGCAGTGGCTTCTCGGTGTGGATTTTCCCGTGGATGAGTCCGCCCACGGCGCCGCCGACGGAGAAGACGGCGAACAGGTAGCCGGCTGAGGTGATGTCGCCGGTCGCGGCAGCGATCGCGGGCAGGATCACACTGATGCCGCCGGCGAAGATGCCCAGGCTGGCGATGGGCACGATGATGCCTTGTCCGACGGCGAGGCGGATCAGGCTGCGCCGGTCGGCGTGCTTGGGTGTGTCGGGTTGTAGCGGTGGCTGGTTCGCGTCCGGAACCGGGTTGGGTGGGGCAGCGGGGACGGCCATCAGAATGGCGATAGCGGCGAAGTAAATCAGGGAACCGGCGATCACAGCGGCTGCGGGTGAGGTCAGGGTCATGGCGGCGGTGGCGACCAGCGGCGCGACGATGAAGGTGATTTCCTCGACGATGGAGTCGACGGAGTGGACTTGGCGGAGCTGGTCTTTGTTTGTGACCGCGCCGGACCACCGAGCCCGCAGGGCGGCGCTGACCGGCGGGGCGGTGGCGCTGCACGCGGCGACCGCGACCATGGCGGGGATGGTCCAGTGCGCCCAGATCAGCGCTGCGGTGGCGGTGGCGCAGCCCGCCTGGATGACGGTGAGGGCGATTAGGGCGGCGGTGCCGTGCCGGTCGACCAGGCGGCCGCGCCGCGGTCCGGTCAGGGCCGTGGCGAGCATGAACACTGCGGCGGCCGTGCCGGCGATCGCGAATCCGTCCTGCCGGGCGAAGGCCACCACGAGCGCGAAGGGCAGTATCCCGCCGGGCAGCCGGCCCAGCGCGCCAGCGGCCAGCAGGCTCGGTACCCGTGGGGTGCGCAGCACCGTCCAGTAGCCCGACGTGGCGGTGGTCGTCATGCTGCTGATCTCTCCTTCGGGTGGGCTAGCGGACGGGAGCTGCGGCGGCGAGGGCTGGCCAGCTGTGGGAGTCGACGGTTGCCTTCGCCCACTGCGCGGCCTGTTCAGCGGCGAGGCGCAGAGCTGGTAGCGCCTCCGCGTCGCGGATTTGCACGCCTTCGACTTGGGCCACGCCGTTGGTGCAGCGCAGGGCGACCCGCCCGACGATCTGCCCGTTGTGCAGTACCGGCAGTCCGAAGTAGCCGCATTCGCGGCGGTCGGGCGGCAGATACGCCTCGAGCTTGTAGGCGACCCCGAACAGTCGCATCATGCGGGGCCGGTGCCAGATCAGCGAGTCGAATGGCGACAGCGCCGTCAGAGCCGGAGCAGGAGCGGGGGTGGTGTCGAGGTGGTCTGCCGTGGTGAACGCCGGTGCCTTCCAGGATTCGACCGCCACCGGTACCACGTCGGGCAGTTGGGGCACGATCCGGGCGACGAGCCGGCCGGGCAGCCGGAAGTAGTCGGCGATGTCATCCGCGGTCGCGACGCCGAGCGCGGCCAGCGCGATCTGGCACAGCCGTCGTAGGCAGGACTCGTCGTCCAGGTCGTCGTGCCGCACCTCTGCCGGGATGACGCCGGTGGACGGGGCGTACTGTCTCATCCACGCCTGGCGGCGCACGCAGGCCAGTTCACCCGTGGCCAGCAGCCATTCGGCGGCCCACTTCAGTGGGGAACTGCGGTCCCAGCCGCTGCCTTGCGAACCGCCTAGGTCCCGAACCGTGACAGCGCCGCTGTCGTCGATGAGATTGCGGACGTGGGTTACCGCTTCGGGCTGGATGGTGGGGCCGGTCCAGCGGCCGGCCTGGAATTGCCGCCGGCGGAAGGCGAACAGAGGCCAGAACCGCAGCGGCACGAAACACGCCGCGTGGGCGTAGTACTCGAACGCCAGTGGCGCGGGTGCGTCCGTGCCCAGCGCGGCCTGTGCAGGATCGGACGGAACCCCACGCGTGAGTAGAACCAGTTCGTGGGAGCGGCGTACTACGTTGATCGTGTCGATTTGGATGCAGCCCAAGTCTTCGAGCAGTGCCCGGGGGTCGGGCGCTGACCCCGCCGGCGGGGTCAGCCGTTGTGCTGCGATCGCGAGCACCTGGGCATGCTTGAGGCTGATGCTAGGCATCCGACTCGCCTTCCTCAATGGCGTCCGGGTACGTTGCGCGGGCCCGGAGACTGTCGGCGTGCAGCAACACCAGCCGTGCGATTTCCTGCCCGCGGTGCACCGTCATGGCCTCGGTGGGTCGGATCGCGATGGCCGCAGTACCCGCGACTACCATCTTGTCGCACACCGTGCTCGACAGGATCCCGACCGGTACCTGTATGCCCGTTTCGGTGTCGGGTGGAAGCACCAGCAGAAAGTACCCGCGCGGAATCTGCACAGTCCAGCCGAGCCGCCACTCCACGGTGCCCTGCCCGTTAGGCAGGAACATGTTCTCCCAGTGGCCTTTGACCGACCGGTACTGGTACAGGTGCAGCCAGGCGGAATCGGATACCGCCAGCGCCGTGCCTTCCCGCTGCCACAGTTCGCTGGCGCCGGCTGCCGTCGCCGCGGCCTGCGGATCGTTCCCCGACTCCACCTCCACCTGCTCCAGTGGGGTGAACGCGACATCCACCGGACTGCACACCCGCCACCCCAGCTCCTGGCCCATCGTCCACGGCGGGCAGAACTCCGGCGCACGGTCGCGGCGTACCCACCGGAACGAATCACGCAGCAACGCCGACTCGGCCTTGGCGCGCTCTCGGTCCACCCGGGCAGCGCGAGGCGCAAGCGCCCACGGGTACGGCGCAGCGAAACTCACCGACACGCTGGTCATCCACTATTCCTATCCGACAGGGACGCTGGCCCCCGCGCAAGCATGCGCGGGGGCCAGCGTCGCCGATCTTCCGTGAGATGGGTCAGGCCGGGGCGGGCTGGGTGCCCGTTAGGGAGGCGGCGGCCCGTTCCAGCCGATCACTGTCGAACGCGACCCGATCGGGGTTGAAGATCGCCACGCTGCACGGCCCGTGCCCGACCGGTAGGTGCTCGTAACGCGGCTTGCTGTCTTCCGATGCCAGGTCAACGCCCTCAAGGTGCACCACGGACAACGAGTGAGCCACCACGTCGGGAACGTCCGGGTCGTCGAAGATTCGCGAGAATGCCGCGCAGTACACGGTGTTGTCGGTCTCGTCGACCGCGATGCCACGCGGCCCCGGTCCCACCGGGATGGTGCGCGTAACCTCCAGCTTTTCCATGTCGATCACCGCGATTTGGGACTTGCGCTCGAGGGTGACCAGCGCGTGTCCGTTGTCCGGGGTGAACGCCACTGCGCGGGCACCGTCGATCGGTACCGGGACCCGGGCGATGACCCGATCGGTCGACAGATCGATGACCGGCACGTCGGCCACCGAGTTGCAGGCCACGAACAGCCGGGACCCGTTCCGGTCGATGTTGACGCTGTATGGATGGGTGTTTTCCCCGATCCGAATGCGGGCTACCTCTCGCACCAAATCCGGCCGGTCCTTGGCCAGTCCAGATAGGTCCAGCTTGGCGATATACCCGGATCCCCAAATCGACACGTACGCGAACTGGCCGTCCGCCGATATGGCCATGTGCCGCGGGTCGCGGCCCACTGCCACCTGGCACAGCTCCCGGCGACTTTCCAGATCCACCACCGACACAGTGTTGGAGCCTGAGTTGGAAGCCAGCAGGTACCGCTCGCCCGGGACGATGCCCAACCCACGAGGCCCGAACCCGACCGTGATCCGCGCGACCTCCCGCCGGGTCAGGGCATCCAGCTCTGAGACGGTGTTCAGGTCGGTCTGGCCGGGGTTGAGCTGCTCGATCCGGCACCAGAAGTTCCTGACCAGGTTGATGACCAGCGTGGTGAGCGTCGAGTAGTCCGAGTCCGCCCGCCGGCGGGTGAGATATTCGATGAGTAGCTGGCGTACGGCCGCGTTCTGGATCGGGTACCGGTCGACGAGTTCGGTGACGGTCTGCTGGCCCCGCAGCATCGCTTCCCGCATCGTCTGCGGGATGGTGGGCGGGAAGTGGCCCATGCGGTGCAGGACGTTCCAGGCGCCGCGGCAGATGAACCGGTTGGCGACCTTCTCGCCTGGGTGCAGGATGGCGCGCGCGGCGCGGTTGTCGTGCGCGTGGTGCAGCAGCGACTCCGGGGTGACGTCGGCCAGCGCGACGCCTTGGACAGTGAGCAGGCTGCACATGTCGGCGATCGCGTCGCTCTGGTGCTGGTGCGACATCGGATGCGCCTTCACGTGCTTGACGTACTCGTCCAGCTGCGGATCGTTCTGCGCGGCGACGAACAGGATGTTGTAGCTGTTGAACGGATGCCGCCGGAACGCCAGCAGGCTCGGCTGGATCGCCCGGAGGCAGAACAGTTGCCGCACGCCCAGCGACAGTCCGTAGGTCGCGCTGCGGCTGGCGTCCAACGACGCCGCGCCGAACTCACCGCGGCCCAGGGGGCTGGCGTCCCACCGCTGCTGCCACGTGCCGTCAGCGAACTCCGCCAGGTAGTCCAGCACCTCCCGGGCAGCCGCCTGCCGCTGCACCCGGCTTGGTCGGGTCCCCGGACCGAACGAGCCGGCAAGTTCGGCGAGGGATCTGGCGGCGGCGTGGGCGAGGTCGCCGAACGGCCGCGGCGGGACCGCCGCGACCGCGGCAGCGGCCGGCATGGCCCCGGAGACGAACCGGCTGGCGAACCCGAGTTCCTCGACGTAGGGGCCGTGCCGGTGATGGCGGTGGCTGTGGGCAGTGGTCACGTTCGTCCTAGGCACCGAACACCACCTGGACGTCGGCCGGGTCGTAGCCAGGGCTGTAGGTGGTCTGCGGCCGGGGCTGGCTGTAGTGCTCGGCGAGCTTGTCGAACAGCTCCTCGACCCGGGTGACCAGGTAGCGGCCGGTGACGCGGATGTCGGCGTGGCGCAGGATCGACTGGACCTCGGTGAGGGTGAGCTTGCCGCCGTTGGCCATCCGGGCCGCTGCCGTGTGGCGCAGGTCGTGCAGCGTCCAGTTGGTGCCGAGCCGCTGATTGGCCCGCTGGAGGATGCGCCGCAGCGCGGAGTACGTCAGCGGCTGGACACGACCACGCCGGGTCCGCCATACCGGCTCGTCGGCGGGCGGGATGCCGTGCTCGTGGAGGTAGCTGACCAGGTAGAGGAACGCCTGCGGCGACGCGGGGATCACCTGGCGTAGCCGGGTGCCTTTGGAGATCACCCAGATCCGTTGGCCGGCCCAGTCGATGTCGGCGAGCGTCACGCCGAGCAGTTCGGCGGCGCGGGCACCGCTGGAGACGAAGAACTCCATCAACGCCCGGTCGCGGTCACAGCTCATCGCCGCGAACAGCTCGTCCCACAGCGTGTCCGGGATAGAGCGGGGCGGCTGGTCGGGCACCCGCTGCCGCAGCCGTGCCCGTCGGTGCTGCCGGGTGACCTCCAGCGGACTGCGATGTGCCAACGCGCGCCGGCGCTGCGCGGCGGCCGGGACCGGGTTGACGACCGGCCCCTGGCCGAAGTGCGCGTGGTAGGTGTAGAAGCCGCTGACGACACTCAGCGCGTGGTTGATGGTCCGCGGCGCGTAGCCGCGACGAAGGCTCGCCTTTCCAGTCCGCGGGTTGACCGCGCCCGGCTCGGACGCGTCACCGGCCGTGCGGCGACGCTGCGGGTTGTCCGACGCGCGTAGCCACGCCGCCAACACCGCAACCTCGGTCTCGGTCGCTTTCTCCCACGCCACCTCCAGCAGCCACAGCAGCCGGAACCAGCGCAGCAGACCGAAGCCGTAGCTGCGGCAGGTCAGCGGGCTGCAATCGCCGATCGCCAGATCACGCAGGTAAGCGGTGATCGGTTCAATCTCGACGCCAGCAGCGTCAACGACAACGACCGGCGGGTGCACTCGGTCGCTCAGCGCGAGCGAGCCGACGTTGGGAAGGCCGCACCGGCCCTCTACGAGCAGACTCCGTAGGTCCACACCAAACTCCTTGATCACAGGCAGGAACACTGTGACCAACGAGGGATAAATGGTGCAGATAACACAACATTGCCGTCGGGCCATGCCCCGCTCGCCGCGCGGGCCCAAGGTGAACAGGGGCATCGAGGCGAAGCGGTGCGCCGGGTCGAGCGCGTCGGCCCGGATGTCTCCGGTGCTGACGCGCACGACCTCGATCCCGGCCCGTTCGGCGATACCGGTCAGGCGGTTGAGATGTCCGTAGACGGCTGAGGGTTCCCAGCGCGTGTCGGCGAAGATCGCCGCGTCGAATCGTGGAATCCTGCCATGGGCGGCCAGCAGCAGGAGCGTGGAGCTCTGTACTCCGGCGCCCAGGGACAGGTAGCGGTGGGTGAGTGCGGTCACGCAACCACCCCGGTTCCTTCTTCTTGCGACGCCCCCTTGGCGAAGATCAAGACGTCTTCGTGGGCGATGAGATGCATCGGCACCCCGGACGAGCAGGCCTTGCGGACCTGCTGGAGCTGGAAGAAGCTGGGGCGGGCGACGAGCTGCCCGTCGCGGACGGCCGCGAGCAGCGCGACGCACCGCTCGATCGGGACGAGGCCAGCGCGGAGGCCGGCGGCGATGACGGCGCTGGGCAGGTCGACCAGCTGGCCCGGCTGGTGAAGGCTCGGGGCTGGCAGCAGCCGCAGAAGGCTCGGGGCTGGCAGCAGCCGCAGGATGATGAGGGTTGGGCGCGGGAGCCACCTGGGGACGCCGAGCGCCCGTGACCGGCGTGGAGGATCTACTGTCTGGTTGCCGGGTGCGATGCTGGTCATCTGGTCCTCCCCCTGCTCATGAGCCGACGGTGGGTTAGGTATCCGTAAGAGCGCGGTCCCCAGCGACGCGCTAATCCTGGCCTCGGGTTGATCGGGGACAATGAGCGGCAAAAGCATCGACTGTTAGGGGGCGGGCCGGCGTGCGGATCATGATCGCGGATGATGACGCGGCCATCCGTGAGTCGCTGGAGCGGGTGCTCCAGGTCGAGGGTTACGACACCCGCACCGTCGCCAACGGTCTCGCCGTGCTCGACGTGGTCGGTGGGGCCGGTGGGGTCGGTGGTGACGCGTTGGATCTGCTGATCCTCGATGTGATGATGCCTCGCCTCGGCGGGTTGGAGACCTGCCGGCGGTTGCGGGCGGCGGGTCGGGATCTGCCGGTGCTGATGCTGACCGCCCGGGATCAGGTCTCCGACCGGGTCGCGGGGCTGGACGCGGGCGCCGACGACTATCTGCCCAAGCCGTTCGCCACCGAGGAGTTGCTGGCCCGGGTCCGGGCCCTGCTGCGCCGCCACACGCCGACCGACGGGGAGTCGCAGATCCTGTCGTTCGCCGACGTCCGGCTCGATCCCGACAGGTTCGAGGCGTGGCGGGGCGGGCGCCCGCTGCATCTGACCCGGACCGAGTTCTCCCTCCTGCAGGTCCTGATGCGCAACGCGACCCGGGTCTTGACCCGAGACGCGCTGTTCGAGGCGATCTGGGGCTTCGACATGAGCACCACCGCCAACAACCTCCAGGTGTACGTGAGCTACCTGCGCCGCAAGATGGAGGCCGAGGGTGAGCCGCGACTGATCTACACGCTGCGCGGCTTGGGGTACACGTTGCGGGAGACTCCCCCGTGAGCAGGCCCGCCGGCCGGGAACCGCGACGGCTGACCCGATGGTGGCGCCGGCGGTCCCTGCGGACCAGGCTGACGGTGATCGCGGCGACGGCCATCGCGGTCAGCGTGTTCGTAGCCTTCCAGGTGGCCAGCGAGCTACTGGGCTGGGAGCTGCAGGACACCGCCGAGAATCAGCTACGCGCCGACTCCCGCGTCCTGGCGACGGACGCGGAGCGCGCCGGTCTGGCGCAGGTCCAGCTACCGCCGTATCCCGGATCCGGTCGGCTGGTGCGGGTCATCCTGCACGACGGCTCGATCCGGACGCCGGCCGGTCAACCCGCGCTGCCTCCGGTCAGCGAGGACGCCGGGCGCGTGGTGCAGGGCGGGTTGGCCGACCTGATGGAGTCGAACGACAGTGACGAGGACGGCTACCTCATCTACACGCTGCGGGCGGGCGGCGGCGCGGTCCAGGTGGCCCGCGTCGCCGACGACAGCCCGATCAACCGGTTCGGGTTGGGCATGCTGCTGATCGGGCTGCTCTGTGTGGCCGGGGGTGCCCTTGTCGGGCGGACCGTGGCGCGGACCGGGCTGGCGCCGATCGACCGGCTGACCGCCGCCGCGGTACGTGTCGCGCACACCCGGGATCTCGACGCCGACATCCCGGATGAGGGCGGTGGGGAGATCCGGCGGCTGATCCAGTCGATCAACGACATGCTCGCCGCCCTCCGGGACTCCCGGCGGGCGCAGCGGCTGCTCGCCGAGGACGCCGCCCACGAGCTGAAGACCCCGCTCACCAGCCTGCGAATCAACGTCGAGCTGCTGATCCGGCTCGATCGGCGCGGCACCCTGGACAGCGCACTGCCGGCGGAGAGCCGGACCCGGCTGCTCAACGATCTCGGCGCCCAGGTGGCCGAGTTGAGCACCCTTGCCGCCGAGTTGACCGACCTGGCGCGCGGTGACGTCAGCGACGAGAGCGCCGAGGTGCTCGACCTCGCCGACGTGGTGGTGGCCGCCGTGACCCGGGCGCGTTCCCGTGCGCCCGACATCGAGGTCGCGCTCGACGTCACGTCCGTGTGGGTGAGCGGGCGTCCCGCTGCGCTCCAGCGGGCGGTGCTCAACCTCATCGACAACGCCGGGAAGTGGTCTCCCGCGGACCAGCCGGTCCAGGTCCGGCTCGTCGCCGAGGGCGCGTCGGCGGTGCTCGAGGTCGACGACGCCGGGCCCGGCATCGACGCCGCCGACGTGCCGCGGGTGTTCGACCGGTTCTACCGTGCCGACAGCGCCCGGGCGCTGCCGGGATCCGGCCTGGGGCTGTCGATCGTGCAGCGGGTCGTCGACGCCCACGGCGGCCGGGTCACCGTCGCCCGGTCCGCACGCGGTGGCGCGCTGCTGCGGGTCAGCCTTCCGGCCGCGGCCCCGCCCGCCCCGATCGCGCGGCTCACTGCCGGGGAGGACACCGCAGTGCGCTGAACCGCCCCGGCGGCGCGGCGCAGGACGAGGGACGGCGGCCCTCGAGCATGGCCCCGCGCGGCTCACCGTCGGGGCAGGACACCACGGTGCGCCGACCCCAGCCCCGGCCGCACGGCGCAGGACTAGCGGCCCACCACCGGGCAGGACACCGCGATGCGCCGACCCCAGCCCCGGCGCGTGGCGCAGGACCAAAGGGGCGGCGACCGTCGGGCCCATGAAAGATCCGGGACGGGCCTGAGCCCGTCCCGGATCTCGTCCGTGCCGCCGCGCTCACCGTTGCAGCGCGGGCTCCTTATCGTCCACGAGCGGCCGTTGACCGTCCGGCAGCTCCACCGGTCGGGACAGCCGGCTCGGCCACCACATCCGCCGGCCGATCAGCAGCGTAAGGGCGGGCACCAGGACCGACCGCACCAGCAGGGCGTCGAGCAGCACGCCGAAGGCGACCAGGAACCCGACCTCGATCAGCATCACCAACGGAAGTGAGGCGAGGACCGCGAACGTGGCCGCGAGGACCAGGCCTGCCGAGGTGATGACGCCACCGGTGGCCGAGAGGGCTTTGAGCATGCCCTCTCTGGTGCCGAGACGCACGGTCTCCTCCCGGGCCCGGCTGGCCAGGAAGATGTTGTAGTCGACGCCGAGCGCCACCAGGAACAGGAATGCCAGCAGCGGCACCGAATAGTCGACGCCCTTGAACCCGAGGATCGTTTCGAAGACGAACACGCTGCCGCCGAAGGCCGCGGCGAATGAGACGATCACGGTCGCCATCAGGATCAGCGGGGCCACGATCGCTCGCAGCAGCAGCCCGAGGACGATCAGGACGACGGCGAGCACCAGCGGGATCACCAGCTTCTCGTCGCGGCTGGTGGTCACCTCGGTGTCGAGGTTCTCCGCACTCGGCCCGCCGACGATCGCCTCCGCCCCGTTCACCGCGTGCACGGCGGTGCGCACCCGCTTGATCGTGTCGTACTCCGCGGTCGTGTCCGGCGCGTCGGTCGGGAACACGGAGATGTCGGCCCAGCCTCCGCTGGTCTGGCCCGGGATGGCCTCTGCCACGCCGGGAGTGCGCTTGACGATGTCGAGCACCCGCTCCTGGTACGCCGGCCGCGTGAAGATCGTCATCGGCTGGCCGCCGAGCTCCGGGAAGTGCTGGCGGAGAACGGTGAAGCCGGTGACCGACTCCGGCGCGGACAGGAACTGGTCCTGCTCCCGCAGGGCGCCGGTGTTGCCCGCCAGCCCGATGGCGAGAACACCCAGGATTCCGAGCGAGCCGAGCGTCGCCACCCACCGGCGGCGGCTGATGGCGGTGCCGAGCCGTCCCCACAGCCCCGGCTTCTCCTCCACCGCCGCGCTGAACCGCGGGATGGCCGGCCAGAAGATCCGCCTGCCGAGCACCACGAGCACCGCCGGGAACAGCGTCAGCATGGCCACCAGCGCGCACAGGATGCCGGCGGCGCCGATCGGGCCCAACCCACTGGTGCTGTTCAGGTCGGCGACGAGCAGGCAGAGGAGGCCGGCGATCACGGTGGCCGCGGACGCGACGATGGCCGGCGCCGCGCCGCGTAGCGCGTGGACCATCGCGACCCGGACGTTCTCGTGGTGGTGCAGTGTCTCCCGGTACCGGGCGATGAGCAACAGCGCGTAGTCCGTGCCGACGCCGAACACCAGGATCGTCAGCAGCGCCGAGTTCTGGTCGTTGACCACGATGCCGAAGCCCTTGACGAGCAGGTAGACGGTCGCCATCGCGGTCAGTGCGGCCGCGCCCACGGCCACGAGCGGGATGAACCACAACACCGGGCTGCGGTAGGTGAGGATCAGCAGGAGCGTGACGACGACGACAGTGGTGAGGAAGACCTGCAGGTCGATGCCGTCGAAGACGGCGTCCATGTCGCCGTCGACCGCGGCCGGGCCGGTCACGTCGAGTTCCAGGCCGGCGGGGCGGTCCTTCGCGGCCTCACGCAACGGGCCGACGATGGTCTCCGGTCCGCCGTAGGCCGTGCTCACGTCGAGGGTGAACAACATCGCCTTGCCGTCGGTGGAGGGCATCGTGGGTGGGCCCTCGCCTTCGCCGTCGCCGCCGGGCGCGGTCGTCGCCTTCGGCGGGTACCGCTTGGCAAGGGTGTTGTAGTGGCGCTCGACCGTCGCGCGGTCGGCGTCGGTCATGCCGCCGGCGCGGTGGTACACGAAAACGAACGTGTTGTCCTCACCGCCGGGGAGGCTGTCCTCCAGCACCGCCACCTTGGTGGACTCGGCACTGGCCGGCAGGGTGTCCACGGCTCTGTCGGTGGTGACCGAGCTCAACTTCCCACTCAGCGGCACCATCACCGCCGCCAGCGCCACCCACAACCCAATCACCAACCACGGCACCCACCGGCCCGCCAACCGACCGGCCGGCGCTTTCCCGGGCGGCGCTGCGTTGACTGCCATCACTATTAGCCTCCTACATACGGGTTACATCGCTTATCTGGTGCCTGCTTCGTACCGAGCGAACCTGAGACGACTGTTAAAACGGCGCTCAGGCCGGTTGGCCGAACCAGGTGCCCAGCGCACGCACCAGCGTGGTGGCGTCGAGGTCCTGCCCGAAAGGCAAGGCCCAGGCGACGCAGCCGTCGGGCCGGATCAGCAACGCCCCGCGGCGGCGGGGCCGTCGAACTCCACTGCGGACAGCCAGACTCACCCCGAGCCCGTGCACGTACACGCCGTGCGGCGTGTAGTGGAATCCTGGCCACACCATGTCGACCACCGCGCGCTGAGTTCCCGGTGGTTTCGGGTGGAGGTTCCGAAACCCGCGACGGACCCGCGCCGGAGTGAGCCTGCCCTGTCGCGCGGGTGGTTCCCAGGGACGGCGTAAATCGTCGGTCAGGTGCCGGGCGAGGCGTAGCTGGGTGTGCGCGGCAGCCGAGGGCCTGTTTGATCATGCGAAAGGTGTGTTCCAGGTCGAAACGGCGCAAGAATGCCTGCCAGAGCCGGTCCACGTCGTCGGGTGCGGCGCCGGTGCGTGACGACCACGGCCAGACCGGTTTCGAGATACTCAAAGCCGCGAGCGCGTTTCGCTGCGGAGTGCGACCCGACCCGGCAACGGTCATGAGGTTCATCGATGAACACCGTGACCAGTTCGCGGTCGCTCCCCTGCTCAGGGTCCTAGACGTGGCCGAGTCGACCTCCTACCAGTGGGTCGAGCAGGCCGAGCGGCCGTCTGACCGGGACCTGGTCGACCTCGGGCTGATCTCCAACATTCACCAGATCTGGGAGGCGTCCGGCCGCACCTATGGCGCGGACCGGGTGCACCGGCGGCTGCGCCGCGACGGGATCCGGGTCGTCCGTAAGCGGGTGGAGCGGCTGATGGCTGGGCAGGGCTGGCAGGGTGCGTTCCTGCGCCGGGACTGGCGTGGTGGCTCCACCCGGCAGGATCCGTGGCACACGCCGCCGGATCTGGTCAATCGCAACTTCACGGCAGCGGTCCCGAACCGGCTGTGGGTCGCTGACGCCACCGAGCACCTGCTCAGCGACGCCGGCGTCGACATGGCGGACCTGGTAGAGGCCGCGCCGACTGGTCGGAACAACGAGGAACACGGGGCAGCCTGAGTTCCTCGATCGGGGATGCCCGCACGCTACGTTAGCCTTCGGAATACCGAAGACGAGCAGGTAGGAGTTGCTCAAGTTACACAAGGAGGAACCCGTTCGGCGGACACGGCCTTCTTGTCCACAGGCTGTGGACAAGCTCGATGCTGCGGCGGTTGTTCGCTGCCCAGCGCGACGATGCGCTGTTGGCGAAGCCTTGCACGGCCCCAAGCATCGACGCCCAGGCGTCGAGACCGGCATGGCTCTGAACGCGATCGGCGGTTCCAGTTGTAGCTGGGAGTTTGGCTCCCGTCCATCGCCGACGGACTTTCGTGGGCGTGACTTCGGGCCTAGTTGCGACGGGCCTTGATTCTCGTGCGGGTGTCGAACGGCGCTCCGGAGAGTAGTACCGTGGTACCACCTCCCTCCCGATGATGACGACCGCAGTACGACGAAACAGGACGGAATCGGGCCTAGCGTTCAGGCTATGAGGAAACCTGACAGCCCACTGTGGAGGTTCGGGGCGGCCACCATGGCGCTGGCGACAGCGCTCGCTGTCGTCGCCGCCTGCGGGTCGGATGCCGACAAGAGCGATGCGCCCGCCGCGGCCGGCTCGCACAGCGCGCACGCGGGCGGGTCGTCGGCTCCACCGCTGCCGCTGCGCGCCGGTGAGCGGTTCGTCGACCTGAAGATGGCTGAGGCGTACACGCCCGCGCCGCCGGAGGGCGGCGGCACGGACGAGTACCGGTGCCAGGTGATCGATCCGGGCCTGACCAAGGCGGCGTTCCTGACCGGAACCCAGTTCACGCCGGAGAACGTCGCCATCGCGCACCACGCCATCGTGTACGCGGTGCCGCCGGGCGGCGCTGCCGCGGTGCGCGAGCAGGACGCGAAGACTCCCGGCCCCGGCTGGCAGTGTTTCGGCGGGACCGGCGTGGACGGCGCCGACGTGGAGGGCGACGACGAGGGCGCCGACCCGGGCGCGGCGTGGGTGGACACCTGGGCGCCGGGCGCCACGGAGACGCTGCTCGACCAGGACGCCGGCTTCAAGCTGGAGCCGGGCAGCCTGGTCATCCTCCAGATGCACTACAACCTGCTCGCGACCGACGGCAAGCCGGGCGGGTCGGACCGCTCGGCGGTGCGGCTGCGGCTGACGGACGGCACGCCGCAGACCCGGGAACTCGAGACGTGGTCGCTCGACGCGCCGATCGACCTGCCCTGTGCCGCCGACGGGTCGGGTCCGCTCTGTGACCGGGCGGCCTCGATCGCGGACGTGACGAAGCGGTTCGGGCCGGATGTCGGCGAAATGGCGGACCGTCAGGTGGAGGAGTGCAACCAGGGCGGCGCGCCGAAGCCCGGTGACACCCAGACCTGCGATCACGAGGTGGAGGAGCCGGTGACGCTGTTCGCCGGTTTCGGTCACATGCACATGCTCGGGCGGGCCTTGAAGGTCGAACTCAACCCGGGCACGCCGAAGGCCAAGGTCGTGCTGGACGTGCCGCAGTTCGACTTCGACAACCAGCGGATGGTGAAGCTGCCGTCGCCGGTGGAGATCGGTCCGGGGGACACGCTGCGGGTGACGTGTACGCACGACGCGGGGCTGCGCAAACGGGTGCCGCAGCTGAGCAAGCTGCCGCCGCGCTACGTGGTGTGGGGCGACGGCACCAGCGACGAGATGTGCATTGGCATCATGACGGTCTCCCCCCGCAAGTCCTGACGAAGCGTCGAACGTGTGTGAGCTCACTGAGGTCAACAAGCCGAAAAACAGCTCTGAGCTCACACACGTCCGCGCTGAACTCACACCCGTGCGGCGTCGTGGCGGTCGGACGGGCGGTGACGTGGGCGGCTGCACGCGGACCCGGCAGCGGAGCGGTCGATCACGCGGAGCGGATCGGCCCGGAGCGGTGCGGCTGGGAACCACGGTCGCGCCCCCGACGGACGCGCGAGATGAAGCGCTAAATCGGCCGGGTGAGTCTCAGGTCGTAAGCGAGGATGACGGCCTGGATCCGGTCTCGTGCGCCGATCTTGGCGAGGACCCGCCCGACGTGGGTCTTCACCGTCGACTCCGACACTGTGAACCGTTGCGCGATCTCGCCGTTGGTCAGGCCGTGGCCGATGGCGACGAGGATCTCGTGCTCGCGTCCGGTCAGGGAGTCCAGCCGGGGATCCTCCCGCACGGGCCCGCAGAGGTCATCGTCGAGCCGGTCGGCGAACGCGTCGAGCAGCCGCCGGGTCAGCGCCGGCGCGATCACCGCGTCCCCGGCGGCGACGGCCCGGATGCCGGCCAGCAGCTCTTCGGGGCGGGCGTCCTTGAGCAGGAAGCCGCTCGCCCCGGCCCGCAGCGCGGCGAGCGCGTACCGGTCCACGTCGAACGTCGTCACTACCAGGATCCGCGAACGCCCACCGGCGGCGACGATGCGCCGGGTGGCCTCGATCCCGTCGACGCCCGGCATGCGGATGTCCATCAGCACCACGTCGGGATGCAGCTCGGTGATCCGCCGAACGGCCTCGGCGCCGTTCTCGGCCTCGCCGACGATCTCGGTGTCGGGGGTGCTCTCCAGCAGCATGCGAAACCCGAAGCGCTGCAGCGGCTGGGCGTCCACCACGAGCACAGTGATCATGAATGGCTGCCTTTCAGGGTCGCGTGGACGGCCCAGCCGCCGTCCGGTGCGGGGCCGGCGCTGACCGTGCCGCCGTAGAGGGCGGCGCGTTCGGCCATGCCGGCGAGGCCGAGACCCGCGTCGCCCGGCGATGCCTCTTCATACCGAGCGAACCTGAGACGACTGTTAAAGCGGCGCTCAGGCCGGTTGGCCGCCGGCGCGTGCCCTTCGCGGCGGTCGAGCGGTGGCAGACCCGCTACCTTCCGGTCTTCGCGGTCTGGGCCTGGGCCGTGGTGCTCGCCTTCCCGCCGCTCTTCGGCTACATCTGATTCCAATCTCGACACATCCAGGGCTTCCGGCTGGACCCGACGCTTAACGCGGCCCGGGATCATGTCCAGCAGCCTCGCTGGACCCGTACCGGCACACACCGGCGTGAGGTCGATGATCACGGTGAGGTACTTGTCCCCGCGGCGGGTGTGGCGCCACACTGCCGCGCGGGTCTCGTGTGATGCATGAGGCCGAGATCCGACGGGTTTCGGTGTCCTGTCGGATGGCCTTGACGCCTGGCATCAGCCTCATGGCTGTTGACCCTGCTGCGCTGCACGGTGATCATCAGGCGATGTTCGCGGCGTTGCCGGCGGATAGCACGACGATAAGCAACCCGAACCTGCAGCGTCGGCTCGGCTGGGACTCCGACCGCTACTTCCGGGCACGTGACGGGCTGGTCGACATGGGCCTGGTCGTGCGGGGTCGCGGCCGTGGCGGTGTGGTCCGCCGACTGCTGCCCGAGACAGTGAGCTGATCTCAGCGACGCGAATGTGTTGCTTGGGTGCGACACGGGCGAAGGTGTCGGAATGGGATGGGATCAGCTCACTGGACTAGACCATGACACTCGAACGGGAGACCACCTACGCCGGCTACGCCCGAGCCGCCGTACACGCCAAGACCCTCATGGCGGAGCATTACGCCCGCGGAGACACCGACGAGTTCGATGACTCGCACAGCCCAGCGATGATCAGTGCTCGTCCAGTCGCTCCAACGAGCCCATCTCATCGGTTCGTACCCGGCGGCGGTGATCACCTCGGGCCGATGACGGGGATCGCGGGCGTGCTCGCGATGCCACCGCGCCCATCCGACGAACGACTGCTTGGCATCACGATTCCACTTGCCGGGGTCACGCTCCTCGAGCCGGTGCCAGCGGCACCTGGTCGTCGACGTCGATCAGGCACGCCGCGATCCCGTCGAGTTCGGTCGCCGAAGGACTCGCCAGCACCTCGCCCAGGGGCGACTGCCCGGCCAGCAACACGTCGATGCCCCGCGCTTGGTAACGCAGGAAACGCTGGATCCACTCCTCCATGCTGCGCTGACGCCATCGGGTGTCCGCGCCGTCAGGAACGCCGATTTCGTCGAAGTCGTGCACGATGAGTCCTTCAATCTCCGCAGACGCCCACACCACCGTGCTCTTTCCAGAGCAACTCGAACCAGCGACCGTCAGCAACATCCCGATAGTTTGCCAATGATTCTGTCCGAGGCACGACCGCATTCCCAATGTGGGCACCGACTTCGACGGCGGGCCACGGCAACATCCGCTGGGGCCGCCACCAGGCGCGCCACGCCAGCCGGAGACGTCATGCTCCGTGGGTGGCCTCCGGCGGCGGCCGACGTCCTGAAGTGTCGATGAGCGCACACCCGATCTCGGTACGGGTTGCTTCGTTGAGGACTTGGTCGACGGACCGGCGGCTGTGGGGCACCATATGCCCATGAGCTTCGATCTCGTCGTACTTGCGGTCGACCCGAGCGCGACCGATGTCGCGGTACGGGCTATGGCGGAGCGCTGCCGAAGCCTGCATCACCCCGAGGGCGAACTGGACGAACGCATCGTTGGGTTCTACGAGAACCTCCGCGTCCACTACCCGGATTTCCCGCCGTACGCACACGACTCCCCGTGGATGGACATGCCGCTAAATGTCGGCATCGACCACGTCAGCATGCATCTGAGCTTCAGTGAACGCAGCACGCCCGCGTTGCAGTTGATTGACCGACTCGCCCGCCGATACGACCTCATCATCTACGATCCTCAGGGCGACGAGGTCACGCGACCTACGGACGTACGAGCGCCGATGGATCCCGCGATCGTGGCGTTGATCGAGGAATTGCGGGCGCCGGACCGTTGACCGCCAAGTGGCCCCGACAGGCTGGATGCGGACGACGCAAAAGATCTTGACTTACGGATTTGCCGCCTTCCGGGCGTGCTGACCAGCAAGCCGTCACGCGCTGTCCGAGTACCAGATCCGCTCGAACTCGGCACCCGTGATCTCGAAGCCACTCCAATCCTCATCCGAGTCGTAGAGACTGGCTTGGCCGAGGCCTCCGTAGCGGTCTTCGCCTGATCCGGGCCCATAACGAAGGACATGTCCTGCGTCGTACACCTCGATCTGGCGGACGGGCCAACCGTCATCGCCAACCTCGAAATACCAGAGCGAGCGGCCCCGGTCGTCGAACTCATCGCCTCTGGTCTCGTTCCAACGCCGGCGATAGAAGCGGTTCGGCACGGCGACAGACTACTCTCACGCGGCATCCTATTCTGCCGCGATCCGATCGATACGTAGCGTAGTCACGCCTCGACGGTGGCCGCCTGGTCGGACGTGCCGACGAGGCTGCATCGTCAGACCCGTAGTCCGATGATCTTGCAAAGAGTGACGGAGTCTGGGGACGTCCCAGTTGTGCTCGGCTGGCCCGGCCACATACCCGCAGGTCCCGCTGTACGTCGAAGGTCGTGGATGTCCGTTGTCATTGTGCGACTGGCCGAAATCCATCCGGGTCCGGAAACGTCCGTGACAGTTCCTCGGTGTCCGAGCACCCGTGGTGCCGCCACTTGTTGCCGGCGTGCGCGCCGTGTCATGTTCCCCGAACTCTCCCGGTGCCGCCGCGTGTCGGTGCCGTCGATGGTGCGTCGTCCCGCGCTGGATCGGACGTAGGGTCGAGGTCAGGAGGTACGGCAATGGCGAGGTCAACAGGCGCGCCGGCTGGTTCGCGGTACGCCGATCAGCGGCACTACGTCGTTGCCGCGAGCCTGGCCGATCTGCGGGGCCGGTCGGCGGTATGGTCCGGCTTGATCGCTGGTTGAGCCTCCTACTTAGGTCGTAAGTCGAGTGTGGTCCTGCGCCAGATGGCGCGGCGGCGCCGCTGCAGCAGGCTTTCGGGTATGAGCCAGAACGATGCACCAGAGCAGACTCCTTCCCGGTCGTACCCGTCCCGGCCGGCATTCCGCCTGCGGCGTCTCGGTGCCGCCCTGGCAACCGTGGTCGTCGTCGGGGCGGCCGTCGTCGGCTGCGGTGCCGGTGCCGCGCAGGAGCCGGCCCCGACGAGGGACGCCCCGGCAGCAGCCGTCGAACCGGGCGTGCTGAACGCCAGCGACGTGAACGCCTGGCTCGACGAGATGCTCCCGGCCGCGCTGGAAGCCAATGACATCGCCGGGGCAACGGTCGCCGTCGTCAACGACGGTGGGACCGTCACCACCCGGGGGTACGGCCACGTCGACACCGGCGGCGAGGGCACCGAGCCGGTGCCGGTCGACCCCGAGCAGCACCTGTTCCGGATCGGATCGGTGTCGAAGCTCGCCACCGCCACCGCCGCGATGCAGCTCGTCCAGGACGGCCGCGTCGACCTCGACGCCGACATCGCCGGCTACCTCGATTTCACCATCCCCCGCAACTTCGACGAGCCGATCACCCTGCGGCACCTGCTGACCCACACCGCCGGCTTCGAGGAGCGGATCGCCGGCCTCATCGGCAAGGAAGGCACCCAGGCCGACCTACGCGACGCTCTGGTCACCGACCCGCCGGAGCAGATCTACCGGCCGGGCACCGTGCCGGCCTACTCCAACTATGGCAACTCGCTCGCCGGATACATCGTCGAACGCGTCAGCGGCATCCCGTTCGAGGAGTACGTCGACCGTAACGTCTTCGACCGCCTCGGCATGACGTCGTCCTCCTTCGCCCAGCCGCTCCCCGCCGACCTGGCAGGCCGCGTTTCGAACGGGTACGACAACGCGTCGTCCCCAGCCGGGTACTTCGAGATCGTCGGCACCCCGCCCGCCGGGTCGATGAGCGCCTCGGCCCCGGACATGGCCCGCTTCATGCTCGCCCACCTGGGCGAACCGGTCGGCGACACCCCGATACTGGACAAGCCGACGCTCGACCTGATGCACCAGCCAGCGCTCGACGCCACCACGCTCGGCACCCTCGCGGGTGCACCCCGGATGACCCTCGGGTTCTTCGACGAGAGCCGCAACGGCCGGCGGATCATCGGCCACGGCGGCGACACCCTCTACTTCCACACCCACCTGCAGATCTACCCGAACGAGGGCGCCGGCCTGTTCATCTCGCTCAACAGCACCGGTACGTCGTCCCTGGCCAACCACCAGCTTCGACAGAAGCTGACGAAAGCCTTCGCCGACCGCTACTTCCCGGCGGTGCCCGGCGCGGCGGCGAACAACGTGCCGGCGACCGAGCTGGCCGCCCCGACCACCGACGCCTCGGGCACGGCCGAGCGGGCCGCGATGGCCGCCGGCACCTACGAAAGCTCCCGCGCGATCGAGAGCAACTTCCTGACCCTGATCGGCCTGTCCGGGCGTACCACGGTGAGCGTCCGCGATGACGGCCGGCTACTGCTTGAACCGCGTCCGATGTCCGATTCCGCCGCCGTCTACGAAGAAATCGAGCCCTGGGTCTGGCGCGAGGTGGGCGGGCAGGAAACGATCGCGATGCGAGCGGTCGACGGCCAGGTCGAAGTGATCGGTTTCGACTCCGCGTTCGCCCTGGTGCCCGTCGAGACCGCCCGCAGCACCTATCTGGCCATCCCGGTGATCGTCGGCTCGGTGGTCATCCTCCTGCTCACCGTCCTGGCCTGGCCGATCGGGGCGATCGGTCGCCGGCTGCGGCGACGGGCACCACGTGATCGGGCTGGACGCACCGCGCGCATCCTGAGCCGCGTCGCCGTCGGCTGCGCCCTGCTCGCGGTCGGTGGCTGGGTGGGAAGCCTGGTGCTCATCATGGGCCTGGAGGATCTCTCCACCGTCTCGTTGCGGAACGTGCAGGTGGCCCAGCTGATCGGCCTGCTCGGGGTGATCCCCGCAGCGGTCCGGCTGGTGGACGACGTCCGCCGGCGGGTCGGCTGGTCGCGGACCGCCGGCAGCGCCCTGGTCCTGCTGGCCCTCGCCGGTACGGGATGGTTCGCCGTCGAGTTCATGCTGCTCTCGCCGAACATCTCCTACTGACGGTTTCGACCGATCCCTTCCCGACCCACCCCTCCCGATCCGTCTCGATCTACGAGCAGAGGATGCTGACACGGTGAACGATCACATCGGGGGCGGCCCGGTCACCGCCGAGCCGACCGATCCGGCGGACCAGCCCCGGCTGACGAAGCGGGTGGACGTACTGCTCGCCAACCTCGGAGTGACCGGGCCGTTCGCCCGGGACTGTCTGCTCGCGGCCTGCGTCGCCGGGCTGACGTTCACCTTGATGGCAGTCCCGTTCTGGGTCGTGACGCCACCGGGCGAAATCGTGCTCGACCCGGTGCAGGCCTGGCTGCTCGTCGCTCTCGGGGTAGGGCAGGCGCTGCTGCTCTGCCTGCGCCGGGTCCGCCCGCTGCTCTGCCTCGCCGGTATCGTCGGCCTTCAGGTCGCCATGATCGCCCTGTCCCCAACAGACGCGACGATCCGGGGGCTCGCGCCGTTCGTCGTCGCGTACACCATCGGGGTTCTGCTGCCGGCCAGGACGGCGTTCGTGCTGGTCGGCGCGGCGGTGGCGGTCGAGGCGACAGCGGCGTTCGGCATCGCCGCCGTGACGACGCCGGACCTTCTGCTGTCCGCTGCCGGCCCCGCCGGGTCGAGCGCGCTGTCCAATCTCGCCGCGGTCGTCGTCGGCAACTACGTGGCGACCCGCCGACGCTACATGCAGCTGTTACGCCTGCAGGCCGCCGAGGCGGTCCGGGCCCAGCAGGCGAAGGTGCAGGCCGCGATCGGCGCCGAGCGCGCCCAGATGGCTCGGGAACTGCACGACGTCGCCGCCCACCACCTATCCGGCATGGTGGTGCAGGCGGCGGCGGTCCACCTGCTGATCGACCGGGACCCGGACGCGGCGAAGGCCGGCGTGGCCTGGCTCCGGGCCCAGGGCAAGGAAACCCTGGAAAACCTGCGGCTGGTGGTCGGGGTGCTGCGCGGCACCCCGGCCGACGGCAACGGCGGCGGCGACAAACCCGGCCACAATGGCGAAGGGAGCGTTCCGGTGCCAGGGCTGGCCGTGCTCGACAACCTGGTCCGGACCGCTCGGGACCTGGGCACGCCGGTCGAGTTCGTGGGCGAGGGGTGGCCGCGGCCGGTGCCGCCGATCGCCGACGTCGCTCTCTATCGGATGGTGCAGGAGTCGCTGTCCAACGCGCGGCAGCACGCGCCGGGCGCGCCGGTTCTGATCACGCTGCGCTACCTGCCGCGGGAGGTATCGCTGGCGGTGGTGAACGGTCCGCCAGCGCGGCGTCCCGAGCCGGCGGCGCGCACCAGCAGCGGAGTCGGGCTGATCGGCATGCGGGAACGGGCGCAGTTGATCGGCGCACGTTTCGCGGCCGGGCCGACGACCGAAGGCGGCTGGTCTGTCGCAGTGACGCTGACATCAAAGGGAGGTGACCCGTCGTGACCGGTTCTGGGACTGAGGCTGAGGCTGGCGCTGGGACGATCCGAGTAATGCTGGTCGACGACCAGGCGGTGGTGCGGGCCGGTTTCCGGGTGCTCCTGGCGCAGGCGGACGACATCGAGGTGGTGGCGGAGGCGTCCAGCGGATCGTCCGCGGTGGCGGTGGCTGCCCGGCTGCGTCCCGACGTCATCTGCATGGATGTCCGGATGCCCGGCGGTGATGGGCTCACCGCGACCCGCGAGATCCTCGCCGACTCGCCCGAGTCTCCGCCAGCCATCCTGGTGGTGACCACGTTCGACCTCGACGAGTACGTCTTCGGCGCACTCGAATCCGGGGCCAGTGGCTTCATCCTCAAAGACTGCGAGCCGGAGGACCTGATCGACGCGATCCGTCGGCTGGCGAACGGGTACGGTCTCGTCGACCAGGTCGTGACCCGCCGGGTGATCTCGGAGTTCGCCCGGCGGCGACCGGCGGCACCGCCCGAGTCCGCGGCGGCGCACCAGCTCACCCCGCGCGAAGCCGAGATCGTACGGTTGCTCGCCAAGGGTCTGTCCAACAACGAGATCGCCGAGGAACTCTTCATCGAGACCAGCACGGTCAAGTCACACCTCGGGCGGGCGATGACCAAGATCGGCGTACGGGACCGGGTGCAGACCGTGGTGTGGGCGTACCAGAACGGGTTGGCCCCGAGCTGACAGTCGGTCGAGGACGGGGAGGGTGACGCCGGCGTGCAGGTAGAACCTGTAGATCGCGTCCCGCAACTCCCAGGCGACCCGCGCGGTCGCCGGCAAGACCCCGGTCAAACGCACGACGTAGAGGACGAACCAACGCTCGCAGCCGAGGAGCGGGTTGTGAGGCGGTACCGCCTGCTCGGTCGAATGGCGACCCGCTACGGACGCAAGGAGAATCAGGGCACGGTGAGCCGATACGACGCCCGACTCATGCGGGCCGTGCTACACCGCCTAGCCTGCCCTGCCCGGCTACGTCATCTGTGAGCCTGTACGACAAGTACGCCAACGACGGCAAGGGCAGGCGCTACCAGGCAATCCACGCCTGACATCCGGCCTCGTATGGGGGCTACCTCGCCCGAGTTGCCTGGGCGCTGCCACGCGAGCCAACAGGATTGACGATCAAATATTCCATGTCATCTAATCGACAGACGGTCCACTTTGCGGAAGGATGCCCTCTAGCCTCTGCGCGTGAGCATCCTGAGTCAGATCATCCCGGGGATCCGTGACGCGCGGACCCCGTCAGCTATTGGTGCTCTGTGGGCCATCATTGTTTGGCTTGCCTGTTCCTTTGCCCCAGCAGAGGTGTGGGAGAAAGAGTTCTTTGCGACGGTAGCTAGTACGGCAGCCGCCGTTCGTGATCATGGGTGGAGTTCGAGGGTGAGTCGGCGGGCGTAGTGCGCTCGCCGGGCTCGGGCCTGGTGTCGCCGTCGCCATAGTGACCAGCGCAAACGGTGGGCGATGCTGCGGATCGGCGTGTTGATCAGGACGTTGATCAGGCGGCGGATCTCGTTGACGGTCAGCCGGATCATGTCGGTCTGGTCGGGTGGCTGGGGTGTTGCGGCGGCGCAGATCGCGAGGATGGCCAGGGCGGCCAGGGCCAGGGTGGTGAAACGGTGCCAGGACTGCCAGCGGCGGACCTGGTGCTGGTCGAGGCCGACCTGCCCTTTCGCGGCCTGGAACGATTCTTCGACGGTCCAGCGGATCCCTGCTACCCGCACGAGTTGGGCAATGGTGACCGGGCCGGGCGCCCAGCAGCGGTAGAACGCCAGCTCGCCGGTCGTGGTGTTGCGGCGGATCAGCAGACTGTGATGCCCGCCGTCGTCGGGATCGTTGTCAGTGGTCACGTCGGCGAGCCAGGCCCAGTCGTAGAAGCGGGGGCCTTTCGACCCGTCACCGGCGCTGCGTCGGGTCCACGTCGTGGCCGGGAGTTCGGCGGCCACCTGGTCGGCGCGGCGGCGGGTCTTGCCGCCGTCGAGGGGCACGAGGTGGTCGCGGGAGACCGCGAGGACGTAACCGAGACCCTGTTTGCGCAGGCGTGCGCGCAGGACGGTGTTGTTGCCGTATGCCTCGTCCGCGGCGACCCACCGAGCCGGTACCCGCGCCTCAACCGCTGCGGTGATCATGTCGTCAGCCAGCCGGGAGCGGGTCGCGAACCCGACGCTGTCGGGGACACCCGCCTGTTCGCAACGTTCACGGTCACTGGTCCAGGACTCGGGCAGATAGACCCGTCGGTCGATCAGGGTGTGCCCGTGCCGGCCGGCGTAGGCGAGGAACACGCCGACCTGGGCATTCTCGATCCGGCCCGCGGTGCCGGTGTACTGGCGCCGGACGCCGACCGTGTGCACGCCCTTCTTCAGGTCACCGGTCTCGTCGACCACAAGGACGCCGTCGGGGTCACCGAGCCGGTCGACCACGAGAGCACGTAGGTCGTCACGGACCAGGTCAGCATCCCACCTCGTCCGGTACAGCAGCCGCTGCATCGCGTCCGGCCGGGCGTGGCCGGCCCGCTCGGCCAGCTGCCAGCACGTCTTGATCTCGATATCGGTCAGCAGCGCGGTGACGAACCCGGCCGCCGCCCGGCGCGGCTCCACTCGCGCGAACCGGCCCGCGAAACAGCCGATCACCTGGTCCGATATCTGCCGCCACCGGGCAGCGTCTACGCTATGGCCCGCGGCCACCGCTGCTTCGAATGTTGTGTCCACAACGCACAGACGATCATGCGGTGGCCGCACCTGTTCCGGCAGGACCCGAGGTCACCTCACGAACGGCGGCTGCCGTACTAGTCAGGTGGGTAAGCTGCCGGTCGAGGTGCTGATTGGCGCCGTGGCGTTCATCGTCTACCTCGTCGGTGTTGTGATGCAGTCGATTGGTGAGGCAGTCACGCGCTTCGCCATGCCTGCGTTTTTTGCGGTCTGTGTATTGCTGGCGCTTCTGGCGATAGTCCAGGTTCTCGCCGAAGCGATCGTTACGCTAGCCGCGATCGCTACCGTGACTCTGATCTTTGCCTCGTTACTTCGGCGCCGCCGGCTCAAATCTAGCGGCTTCTGGACAGTGCTGGAGGACACGGCTGTGGAATCCGCGCGGCGGATTTCCATTCATGCGGAGCGCGCCTGGCGTGGGTACCGCACGTCCAGAGAGAATCACCAGGCGATCTTCGAGGAGCTTACCCTTGAGGCGCTCGAAGAGTATTACGACGCGAATCCGACGTTCCTAGAGGAGAAGGTGCGAGAGCTGACGCATTCGTCACTTCATCACGCCGCACTAGCTGTCGGCCTCACCCTTGAGGAGGTGTATGCGGAGGTTCCACAGGACGAACCGTTGCCGCCTAGCTTGAAGTCTCTAGCCGACTTACGTCAACACCTCGCAGATCCGGATAGGTACGATAGCGGCGTTCGACTGGCACTGCTCAAGAAGCTCAATCGGGAGCGGGACGCCCGCGTGGCGCTGACGCAGGTCCTGGAACTCTCAGCGTATCGGGACTGGTTGCGGCGGCGTCTTGAGCAAGCGGACCATGAACTGAGGTCTGCGAAGCCGGAACTCTACCTCGACTATGACCGGATGCGCGCAGAAGGTGAGTTCAGGTCAGGAATCTCATTCCCCTTGGCTGCACTGATTGCAATTGCCGCCTACAAGTGGCACCTTCTGTTCAATACGCACGGCCCCATGCAGATACTGTGGGCGCTACTCGTGTTCGCGCTCGTGGTCTGGGTCGTGGTGAACAACGCGGGATCCCTGCAGCAGGACAATGCCAGGCGGCTGTTGTACTCCGCCGTACGGAACAAGACGATCCAACTATCGCAAGAGTCGCCATTCGGGGAGCCGATATTCGTGTTTCGTCCGCCGCCCGAGGTGAGACGCTCACCGACGATTGGATCTGCGGTTAGGCGACGGATTCGCTCCATCGTCCGCAAACCGTTGCAGCGAGTCTTTCCCGAACTTTCTCAGGACAACAGCCAACCACCCGCTCCGGCGCCGCCATCCTTGCAGAACTAACCGACACGTCAGGATGTCGCCGTCCGACCTCGTCGCGACTGTGCCTTTGCCTGCTGGCGAGGTCAAGCCGGCGATCTGTCGCGGGTTCGCCGACCGCTACTCCACCCAGGCACTACAGGTGATCCAGCGGCTCTTCGGCTTCATCGAGGTGGACCCCCCTCACGAGCCGGAAGGCCGCGCGGGCGCACCGGAAGCAGCGGCGGCCAGCTCCACGGACTGAGGCAGGACCGGTCGGACCCAAGACGGAGAACGAGGTGGGGGGGGGGGGGCCCCCCCCCCCCCCCCCCCCACCTCGTTCGGAGTAAGAAACATGCCCCTTTTGCGTTTCCAAACCCGGTGTCGGCGTGCAAGGGTCCACATGACGACGGAGCTCCGGATGGCCGACCTGAGTTCCCCTCGTCATTCAGGTGGGGTGCTCCGTCCGGCTACGCTCGGTTACCCCATCGCAGGCGCGCGCCCGGATCGCGGCATGACAGGACGTGTAGCGCACGCAATCATGATCCATAATGGCTAGCGTGCAAACCGCCCCCACCGGCGCAACACCTCGTCGGACTGTTCACCGGCGGCTGCGCTCGCTGGCTGCCCTGGAATTGATGAACATCCCACTGCAAGGTTGGGTATGGTTCGGCCTGGTCGGGCTACCCGCTACGGGAGCCAACCTGGTCGGCTTCGGCCAGTTTGCGCTACTGCTGATCGAGGGCGCCGCGTACTGGGTGGCCAAGCTGCATCAGATAAGCGTTCGCCGAGGACACCTTCCGGTGTTGGCGGCCTTTCGCGCGGCCCGCATCGTCAACCCGCTACTCCTGGCCGCTGGCCTCGTGGCCACTGGACAAGCCGCCGCGATGGATCCTGGGCGCACCTCCTGGCCAGGACTTGCCTTCGCACTGTTCGCAGTCCTGGAGCATGTCAACTACTTTCACGTCCAGCTCATGCATGACACGCCCGCAGACCTGCGCCGACTGCGGTCGGTCGGGCTGCGTACCTCACACCTCGCCCGCGACATCGCGCGGTCCGCGGCCGATACATCTGTGCGATAAAGACCTGACGTCACGAAGGACCGGGGCGACCGGCACACCGGGACTGTCTCGCGAACAGCACCTCTCTGTGTCATCCATGAAGGAGTGGGGTCGGTCAAGTCGGGGGTTTTGGGCTGGTTGGTTCGGTGTTGAGGGTGGGCGTGGGCATGTTGGTGTGCCGCCTCCTGTTCGGTGGCGGTGATGGTGTGGGGTGTGGTCGTGTTCGCCAGGTTCCGGGTGATGCCGGAAGGGCAGGCCGAGGGCTCGGCTGCCGGTCATCCATCCGCCCCGCCAACGGGGGCATGGTGATTTACGACCGTGACCGGACGGAGCCGTTCGTGTTGCGGTCCTCGGTGACGCTTTGCCTGACGCGCGGTCGGTGGCTACTTACAGCGGTTGAATGGCTGGGGTCTGGTCCGGTCGATCGGATGTGATCAACCACTATGGACGGCTGGTCGGTGTCGGTCTATGCCTGTGGTGTGAGGTACGCCGATAGTGGTGGCCTGTCCGCTGCGGGACGGGCCAAACGGGAACAGGTACGGATGCAGGCGGCGCGGATGTTCGCCGTGGATGTGCCAGTGACGCAGGTCGCGGCCCGGTTGCGGGTGTCGACGAAGTCGGTCTACCAGTGGCGGCGCCGCTGGCGTGCGGGTGGGATGACCGCCCTGGCCTCGACCGGGCCGGGTGGAAACGTCTCCCGGCTCTCGCCGGATCAGGTTCTGCGGCTGCGGGCCGAGTTGGACCTCGGCCCGGCCGCGCACGGCTGGACCGAGGACCAACGGTGGACCCTGGCCCGGGTCGCTACGGTGATCGGCCGGCTGTTCCACGTCTCCTACACCCTGCGTGGCGTGTCCTACCTGCTGCACCGCATGGGCTACACCCCTCAGGTGCCCAAACACCGGGCCGTCCAGCGGGATGAGGACGCGATCGCCGACTGGCGGGCCACCACCTGGGCCAAGGTACGAGGCTAGCGGCGGCGACCGGAGCGTGGATCGTCTTCGAGGACGAGGCCGAACAGACGCTGCGCCCGCCCAGGGCCCGCAAGGGCCACACACCCGTCGTGCGGGTGTCGGGCAGGGCTCGGGCCGGGTCTCGATCGCCGGACTGATCTCCTACAAGCCCGGCCAGCGCGGCCACGTCTTCTACCGCCTGCGCGTCCACCACAACCGTAGGGGCGAGCGCCGCAGCCTGTCCGAGGACGACTACGCCACCCTGATCACCGCCGCGCACCACCGGCTCCACGCCCCGATCATCCTGATCCGGGACGGAGTCAACACCCACACCAGCACCGTGATGCGCCAACTCACCGCCGCCCGCCACCGGTGGCTGACCGTGGTCCAGCTTCCCGCGTACGCACCCGACCTCAACCCCGTCGAGGGCCTGTGGTCAACGATGAAGTCCAGCCTGGGCAACCTCGCCGTCACCAGCGTGGACCACCTCGCCGCGATCATCCGCAACCGACTCAAACGCGTTCAGTACCGACCCGACCTGATCCCCGGCTTCCTCACCCAGACCGGACTCAACCTCGAACCGGAACCGCTATGACCGAAACAGACCCCAGACTTTCAACCGCTGTAGCTTGCCCGGCTCGCCACCAGAGGCATCAGACACGAAGTGCGACCACCCCGGCCAGCCCGGTGCATAACATCGACGCTGACAGCTGGCGTATCGGCACTGACACAGCACCGATCATGCCGTTCATCTGCGGAAATACCAATGCACGCAGGTACGGCTGGAGTACTAGGACGGCTCGGGAACCGGCTGGACGACATCCCAGTGTTCGACGATCTGGCCGTCCACCAGCCGCCAAATGTCGACCACAGCGACACCGCGCTCGTCGTCGCGGGTGGCCATCCGGTAGTGCACGACGACGTGTTCTTCGTCGGCGACGATTCGCTTCAGCTCCAGCTTCGCATCCGCGACGGGCGCGGTGGCGATGAAATCGACGAACGCATCCCGGCCAGAAGGGTTGCCCGGGCTGTGCTCGATGAAGTCTTCGTGCAGCAGGGTCCGCAGCACCTCGATGTTGCCGGCGGCGAACTGTTCGAACCCGTGCAGCACCACGCTCTTGTTGCGCTCCGCAACACTCACATCAGTCATGCGGTGACGATCGCAGCCGCACCTCGCGTTGTCGATGACATCACTGGTAATGGCGGCAATGGCGGCATCGGAGTAATACTCGCCATGTGTCTGATCCCGAGAGCGTCGGCCACCAGTTGCGCAGGTGGCGTCGGCAGCGCAACCTCAGCCAACTCGACCTGGCCATTCGAGCCGACATCTCGACCCGGCACGTCAGCTTCGTGGAAACCGGCCGCACGATACCCAGCAGCGGCATGGTCCTGCGCTTGGCCGAGCACCTCAACGTGCCGCCGCAGGGGCGAAACCGCCTGCTGGTCGCCGCCGGACACGCTCCGATCTTCCGGAGCCGGCCACCCGACGACCCAGACTTCGAACGGGTACGCGCAGCGCTGCGGCGGATCCTGCGAGCCCACGAGCCCTACCCGGCGGCCGCGCTCGACCACCGATGGAACGTCCTGCTCGCCAACACGGGCTTCGACATCCTCCTCGAGCAGGCCGACCCGGACCTGCTCCGAGCACCGATCAACCTGATGCGGCTCGGCTTCCACCCCAAGGGCCTCGCACCGCGCATTCGCAACCTCGCGCAGGTACGCGCACACCTGCTGCCCAGACTCCACCGCCAAGCCGCGCAAACGGGAGATCGGCGTCTTCACGAGCTGTACGAGGAACTGCGATCCTACGGACCGCACGAGGAGCCGCAGCCGCCAGACCTGTCCGACATCGCGCTGCCGATTCGCCTGGACCACTGCGGTGTCGAACTGTGTTTCGTCAATACCATCACGACCTTTGGGGCCGCATTCGACGTCACGCTCGATGACATCGCGATCGAGACGTACCTGCCCGCCGACGATGCGACTGCGCAACACTGTCACCAGTTGGCCCGAGCGCACGCATCCGCCGGAACCCATTCGGGCACTCCGACGCGAACAGCGATCGGCGGACTACCAGATCATATGTAAAAGGGTCTGTAGATCAAACGGCTCTGCCTTACGATTAGCGGTAACAGACAGTAGTGGCGTCGCTCATGCCACTGTGACGCTCTGAGGGCCAAGGCGTTGGGTGGCCGGTCCTCCGGCGGAGGGCTTCATCGGAAATCGGCTGTCCCTATTCGCTCAGATCATATCGGTTTGGGGCGCATCGCTGACCGGGCACCTGGTCCACTACTGTCGGCTACCACCGGAAGTGCGCCAGAACCGAAATCTCAGTCCCTGCTTCAGCCGATTCTGCTCGTCGGGGTGGCCTTACCACCGCCGCGCAGGTGTTTCCGGTCCGCTACGTCGCGCTCGTCTTCGACAAGGCGGGTGATGCGACGCGGGGCATCGACGTGAAGGTGTTCATCGAGGCGGCTCAGCAGGTCTTCCCGAGGCTGCTGCGCCCGCTGGTGATCACGTGGTTCGCGTTGGTGACCGCCGGCTCGGCGTTGGTGATCATCTTGCTGGCGGTTCCGTCGGCGTACGCCTGGTTCCGGTAGGGGGTCCTTATGGTTCGGTGGGCCACTTGAGTAGGCGGGCGCCGAGGACGGCGGCTTGCAGGGTGAAGCGTTGGGTGGGGTCGTCGGGGTCGTAGCCGGTGAGGTGGCGGACCCGGTCGAGTCGGTAGGCGACGGTGCGGGCGCTGATGTGTAGTTGGCGGGCGGTGGCGGTGGTGTTGCCGTGACAGGCGAAGAAGGCGGTGAGGGTGTCGAGGATCGGGGTGGCGCCGCCGCGGGCTTCGGTCAGTGGCGCGAGGACGGTGTGGACGAGGTCGGTGATGGCGGCGCGGTCGCGGAGGAGGACGGGGAAGACGAGCAGGTCCGCGGCGCGTAGGACGGGGGTGGTGAGGCCGAGCCGGTCGGCGAGTTGCAGGGTGTCCCGGGCCTCTTCGTAGGACTGTTGGACGCCGCCGGGCCCGGCATGGGGGCGGCCGACTCCGATCTGCCAGCGGCTGCCGGTGCCGAGGGCGCTGAGGAGGTGGTGGGCCACTTCGCCGGTGGTGCCGCGGAGCGCGCCCGGGGTGATGCAGATCAGCAGACCGTCGTGGGTGGTGGTCAGGATGTTCCGACTGCCGAATCGGGCGGCGAGCCCCGACTCGACATGCTCGACCACCGGGTCGGTGAACGGCGTGTCGGCGCGGGTGACGGTTACCTGGTGCCGGCCGGCGAGTTGGACACCGAAGCGGTGGGCGCGTTCGGCGAGCCGACCGGGGTGGGCGTGGCCGTAGAGCAGGTCGTCGATGAGTTCGCGGCGGGCGGCGTGGTCGCGGCGGGCGGCGTGTAGCTGTGAGCGTTCGTATCCCTCCGCGGCGGCGTCAAGCAGGCGCCGCGCCGCGCTCCATACCGCAACGGCCGCAGCGCGGGCGGCGCTGGGCGTGGATGCGTTGGCGAGGCCGGGCAGTCTGGGCAGTATCGCCTCGGCGGCGTGCAGGTAGGCGCCGGTGAGAGCGCGCAGGGTGATGTTGAGGTCGGCGGCCCGCTCGCCCTGGCGGCGGCACGCGTCGAGGTCGGCGCGTCGCGGGCGCCGGCCGGTCGCCGCTGCGGCGGCGACGGCGTCGAGGTAGCCGTGGAGTAGTTCGGCCGGCACGCCGGTGGTGGCGTCAGCCAATGGGCTGGACGGCTCGTCGCTCACAGCGGGCTCCACGGCGAGAACTGTATGGTCACGGGCGGTTTGGCTTCGTCCGGTGCCGCCGTGCGACCGCCGGCACCGGACGAGACCGTCAGACGGCGAGGTCGCGTCGCTCGAACGCTACGGCGGCCACCCCGACAAGGACGGCGATGGTGCCGGCCAGGACAAGGAGGTAGCCGACGTGGAAGCCGGTGTGTAGCGGGTCGGCGCCGAGGTAGTAGTGGAACGGTGACAACCAGCGCAGCGGGCGGAAGGCATCGAACTGGTTGCCGAGGGTGTGCAGCAGGTACGTGGCAACGGCGACGCTGCCGGTGGTGGCCAGCACGACGGGACGGCGTCCGACGAACGCGCTGACGGTCAGGGCGAGGGTGCCGAAGCAGAGCCCGACGAGCAGCAGGCCGAGGGAGGCGGCGCTGATCCGGCTGGCACCGACGTTCATCTCCAACCCGGCGGCGAGGGCAAGGACGAGCAGCCAGGCGACCGCGCCGACGGCGACCACGGCGGTGGCGAGGGCTACGAAGCGTTGCAGGACGAACCGGCGGCGGCTGATCGGGTTGGCCAGCAGCAGGTCGAGCACCCCGGCGTCCTCCGGGCCGGCGATCGCGCGGGTGCCGAACACGGTCGAGGCCATGATCAGCAGTAGTGGTACGAACACCGTGTAGATGACGGCCTGCAGGTAGCCGGCGCCGCTGGACAGATCCTGGAACCCCAGCGCGGTCTGCATCCCCTGCGGGATGCGCTCGGCCGCGGACTCGGCGGCCTCCGGATCGCCTTTGAACTGGGACCAGGAGGAGACGTAGATGGTGACGAAGACGCCGACACCGATCATCCAGCCGGCGACCGCTCGCCGGTAGTCGCCAAGTGATTTGCGGATCAGGCTGGGCATCACGACGTCGTCTCCTCGGACTGGTGGTAGTAGCTGAGGAAGGTCTCCTCCAGGTCGGGTTCGGCGCTGATCAGGTCGACGACGGTGTACCGGCCGAGTGCCTTGACCAGCGGGTCGAGTTGCCCGTCGACGGTGCAGCGCAGGACCGGTCCTTCCACGCTGACGTCGGTGACGCCCGGCAGACCGGTGAAGTCGGCCACCGGCGGCGGCTCAGCGAAGTGCACCTCGACCTGGCGGACGGCCCGTTTGCCCAGCGATTCGATCCGTTCGACGGCGACCAGCCGGCCGGCGCGGACGATACCGACCCGGTCGGCCGCCGTCTGCACCTCGGCGAGTACGTGTGAGGACATGAACACCGTCTGCCCGTTGGCGCGGGCCTCGCGGACCATCTCCAGGAATTCCTGCTGCATCAGCGGGTCCAGGCCGGTGGTCGGCTCGTCGAGGACCAGCAACTCCGGCTCGTGCATGAACGCCTGCACCAGGCCGACCTTCTGTTTGTTGCCTTTCGACAGGCCGCGGACCCTGCGGGACAGGTCCAGTTCCAATCGCTCCGCCAGCTCCGCGATGCGGCGGGCGGAAACGCCGCCACGGGCGTCGCCGAAGAATCGCAGCAGCTCGGCCACCCGTTCCCGTCCCTCGAACGACAGTTCGCCGGGGAGGTAACCGATCCGGCGGCGGGTGTCGACGCCATGGCGGGGAACGGCGCCGAGCACCGTGGCGGTGCCCCGGGTGGGCCGGATGAAGTCCAGCAGCAGCCTGATCGTGGTCGTCTTCCCGGCCCCGTTCGGGCCGAGATAGCCGAACACCTCACCCGGCTGGACCTGAAGATCGAGATCTTCCAACCCGCGGCGACTGCCGTAGAACTTCGTCAAGCCCTGGGTCTCGATCACCGCTGTCATGACGCACCTCCTCCCTCGGCTGGCACGGTGCGGAACAGTGACCTGTCGGCCCTGGCGGGCGTGCGGCGGAACTCGACCATGCCGGCAAGCCTCAATCTCACCCTCGCGACTTTCCAGTGCGATGTCGTGACAGGTGAGAGGGCCGTTTGTTGCCGAACTTCGGCAACGAACACTGTCGACATTCGCCCTGCTTTGGCCATCGGCCGTAGGCGGTGTATTAGCAGTGCGTCGTGCATCTGGGCAGGCCGGCCTGCGCTACACCAACCGCAAGGACTGACAGAAAGTCACTCCCGCGCTGCGGCGGATCTACACCGCCTCGAGTGCTACCGCGGCCCGCTTCGGAGTGTTCGCCGCCGGGACTCCGCGTATCGAGCCCACGCCTGTGGAGTGGCCTGCCTCACACGTTGTCAGCACGAAAGAGGACGCGGTGTCTTGAGGCCGAACCCCTGGAAACGGAGGAGCCACTATGACGGGGAACATTGAGGTGGTCGTGGTCGGCGGCGGGTACGCCGGTGTCATGGCGGCCAATCGCCTGATGCAGCGGGACGATGTGGCTGTAACGCTGATCAATCCGCGTCGGACGTTTGTCGAGCGGATCCGCCTGCACCAGGTGGTAGGCGGGTCCGACGACGCGGTCGTCGACTACCGAGAGGTCCTGGCCGAGGGCATCCGGCTGGTGGTCGACACGGTGACCCGGATCGACGCGACCAAGCACAGCGTGACGTTGGCGGCCGGCGGCACGGTCGGCTACGACTACCTGATCTATGCGGTAGGCAGTGGCAGCGCCGTCCCGGGCGTGCCCGGAGCAGCTGAGTTCGCCTACCCGATCGCCACCCTGGACGATGCGCAGCGGCTGCGGCCAGTCGTCGACACCGCTCCCACAACCGCGCCGATGACAGTTGTCGGAGCCGGTCCGACCGGCATCGAGACCGCCGCCGAGCTGGCGGAGGCCGGCCGTACCGTGACCCTGGTATGCGGCAGGGTACTCGGCCCGTACCTGCACGCCCGGGGTCGGCGCTCGGTCGCCAGGCGGCTGGCCAAGCTCGGGGTGACCGTCCTCGACGGCCCCGACACGAAGGTGACGGCGGTGACTCGCGATGCCGTGCGGCTCGTCGGCGGCCGAGAGGTGCCGAGCACGGTGACCATTTGGACCGCCGGGTTCGGCGTGCCGGACCTGGCCGGCCGCAGCGGGCTGAGCACCGACGCGCTGGGCCGCATGCTTACCGATGAGACGTTGACGAGCGTGGATGACGCGCGCATTGTCGCGGCCGGGGATTCGGCGGCCCCGTCGGACCTGCCGTTCCGGATGAGCTGCCAGGCCGCGACGAGGATCGGTGCGCATGCGGCCGACACGGTGCTGGCCCGGATCGCGGGTGAGCATCCGGCGCCCATCAACCTCGGGTTCTTCGGCCAGTGCATCAGCCTGGGGCGTCGCGCCGGTATCTTCCAGTTCGCCTCCAAGGACGACACCGCGAACGGGTTGTACATCGGCGGTGGCCCAGGCGCGAAGCTCAAGGAGTTCGTCTGCCAGCACACCGTCAAGCATCTGGCGAACGAGGCACGCAAACCCGGCTCACTCACCTGGGTCAAAGACGACAAGCGCCAGGAGTTGCTGCGGGCCAAGCGCGGCGAGGCGCCGGTCACCCGCTGACCGGCCGGCCTGGGCCAGACATCGGCGATCCCCGCTCGAACGGTTACCAAATACCGAGGGTGTCCCATTGGAGTTCCGCCCGTGCCGGATGGTTCGCAGACACCGAAGTCACTAGGCGAGGCAAGGAGAGAGCACGTGAACCTCGTTCTTTGGATTGCTACCGGGCTGCTGGCAGCAGTCTCCCTAACCGGCGGCATCACCAAGACGTTCGTACCCAAGGGGAGATTGACTGCGCTCAATGGCGGGGAATGGACCGGGCACGCCAGCGTCGGCTTCATCAAGACCATCGGGTTCCTCGAGATCCTAGCCGCGGTTGGCCTGATCCTGCCCGCCGTGCTCGACATCGCACCGTTCATGGTGCCGGTGACTGCCGTCTGCTGGGTACTGCTCATGGCCGGCGCGGCGATCATCCATAGCCGCCTCGGTCAGTTCAAGTTGGTGATGGTGAACCTGGGCTATGTCGCGATTGCAGCCTTCATCGCGTGGGGTCGCTTCGGCCTTGAGCCTCTCACCGGCTGACGAAGATGTGCCGCTGGCGGGGTGGTTTCGGGTTGGCGCGGGTGATCCGAAGCACGGACCGCCCCGGCGGTGGTTCGGCCGGATTGACCGGCTGCTCGCCGGTCAGAACACACCCGGCAGGCCGGGTCAGGGTACGACCGCGGTGTCGCCGGTCCTGCCAGAACCAGAACGTCGTCAGCAACACAGCCAGCTTGGCCAGGATCACGTTGATGCTGTTGATGCATGCTCGAAGGCTTCGGTAACCAGGCCACCCGCGACAAGAAGGGTCGAGATATGAGCCACGCCACTGACCCGGCGACCGACGCCTTCGTCGCCCACCGTAACCTGCTCTTCACCGTCGCGTACGAGATGCTCGGATCGGCGGCCGATGCCGAGGACGTACTCCAGGAAACCTGGCTGCGGTGGATCAAGGTCGACGCGGAGCACGTGCGCGACCAGCGCGCCTACCTGGTCCGGATCACCACCCGGCAGTCGCTCAACCGGCTACGCGCGATGAAACGCCGTAAGGAGACGTACGTCGGCCCCTGGCTGCCCGATCCGCTGCTCACCGCGCCGGACGTGGCCGAGGACGTCGAACTCGCCGAGAGTGTGTCGATGGGACCATGATCGTCCTGGAGACACTGTCGCCGACCGAGCGCGCCGTCTTCGTGCTGCGTGAGGCCTTCGGTGTCAGCTACGACGAGATCGCGGCCGCCGTCGGCAAGAGCCCGGCGGCCGTCCACCAGATCGCGCACCGTGCCCGCCAGCACGTCGACGCCCGCCGCCCCCGCCAGGTCGTCACCCCAAGCGAGACCCGGGCGGCTCTGGCAGCGTTCCAGCGCGCGGTCGAAGCCCAGGACCTGCAGGGGCTCCTCGACGTGCTCGCCCCTGACGTCGTCCTGGTAGGCGACGGCGGCGGCGTCAAGCAGGCCGCGCTGCGGCCGATCATCGGCGCCGAGAGGGTGGTCCGGATGTTCTTCGGTGGTCTAGGCAAGGTCGAAGGCACGCTCACCGGCGAACCGACCATGGTCAACGGCAATTCCGCACTCCTCGTACGCCTGAACGGCGAAGTCGACGGCATTATGGCGGTCCGTGTCGAGAACGCCCGTATCACCGGCCTCTACTATGTCCGCAACCCAGAGAAGTTGACCCGCGTCGAATACGAGATTCCGCTCACCCTGAGATGAACGCCGGCGTCGGAACAACCCTCCTGGGAATCAGGTGCAACGCCGAGGTAGCGCGCTGCGGCTGGTCGCTGCGGCTGGTCCGCGCAGGCTTCAGCCGGACCTGGCAGGGCAGCAGTGACGGGGTTGTTCAGGTGCGTGAGTCGCGGTGTTGGTATTCGATGGCACCTGTGACGGCGAGGCGTCGGTTCCGCCTGAAAACTGACCATGTGGTTCCGCTTGGCTTCGAGTTCTCGTTGCAACACACCTGATCATGTGGGGCGTGGTGATGGGGAGGCGTGGCCCAAACGTCGGTTGGAGCTGGAGTCGGAGTACTGGCGGTTACTGCTGTCCGGTGTCGGGACGTTCGAGGCGTGCCGGGTTGTGGGGATTGGGACGGGCTACTGGTGGCGGGCGGAGAACGGCGGCCGACCGCCAGCGCGGTTGGCAGAGGCATCCCGGTCGTCGAGGTACCTGTCGTTGTTGGAGCGGCAGCGGATCGCCACGCTGCGGCGGCAGGGTATGTCGGTGCGGGCGATCGCTGCCCAGCTCGGGCGGGCGCCGTCGACGGTCAGCCGGGAGCTGCGTCGCAATGTGGCTGCGCATGATCAGGATTACGACGGCGACCTGGCCCATGCTCGGGCGCGGGAACGCGCTCGCCGATCTCGCCCGGGGCGGCTGCTGACGGATTCGCTCTTGCGTGCCGCCGTGCGGGCCAAACTCGAACTGGAGTGGAGCCCGGAACAGGTTGCCGTCTGGTTGCGGACCCAGTATCCGGACCAGCCGGGTTGGCATGTCTGCCACGAGACGATCTATCAGGCGTTGTACCACGGTGGCAGGGGCGGGTTGAGCCGTGAACTGACCTGACGGCTCCGTAGCGCAGGCGGCGCGGGCACGAACGTCGGGCGCGGTTCGTCGCGCCAGCGCTGCTGATCGAGCACCGAGGTGTGTGAATTGGGACAGCGATGGCCGCGACGCCCGGCAAACGACGGGACGGTGGCAGGTCGCCGGGATTACCTCCTTTGGACATCGCCCCTCAGGGCCTCGACCTGCTCAGCTCCGAAGGAAACCGGGGTGCGCGTATCCGCCAGGCACACGCCACCTACGCCTGAATGGCAAAGGGTGTCCAACGGTGGCGGCCCATCGAACAGGAGGATTCATCGGCGGCCACGCCATCGTGGTCGACGCCGCCCTCGGCGGCCGGGGCATATCCGGGCGTCGAACGATGGTGCCGTGCGGTCAGTGGTTGGAAGGGATAAGTACGGCGCGTTCCGCAACGTCGCCGCTGGCCTGCGCGTGGCTACAGTAGGCCGAGCTTCTCGTCCGGAAAGCTTTCCCAGGCGAGTCGTTCTGCGGAAAATGGATCCTCCACCACTTGCGGACGGTAGTCGAGAAGCATCGTCCGTCGCTTTGCCCCGTACGTCGGCCAACGCCCGGTCCGGCTGTTCGAGGGGTTGCCGGTATGGGCGAAGGCCAGCCAGGCGTCCTGGATGCTGGCGGACAGCGCGTCGATCGCTGGGCCGGTGCCGTTGAAACGCTGGTCGTAGGTCCCGAAGACGAGTCCCAGGTCGAGCGCGTGGCAGCAGCCCAACAGGCCGTCCAGGATCGGGGCTGGATAGGTGCCGAGGAAGTGGTAGGCGGGGACAGGGTGCTGCCGCTTGGCCTCCACGATGCGTAACGTTGGCATCCGAACCGCCCGGTCGCCCTCGATCGCCATGTGCAGGTCTAGTGGGCTGGTCCAGCCTTTTCCTCGGGCAGCCATCAACGGACGGTACGTGTCAATCAGCCGCTCGACATGTTCGGTGGGGATGAGGATTCCGAGCCGTTGGACGAGTTGCTCCTCGGTCATCGGGGGCAGCACGCTGTGCCCCATGGCCAGTCGGTGTTCGTCGAGCTGCGATCCGGCGAGCAGCGAGACCTCGGAGGAGGCGCCGTTGCGGATCGCGTCGATGGGCCGTTCGAGCAGGTTGACCCCGTCGATGACGGGAAGGTAGTGCATCGCGCCGAGGTGTGGGTCGACCTCCGCCATGTGCTGCACGATGGCGGACGACGCCTCGACCATCCGTTGCGGCGTGAGCGCTCTGATCGCCTCCACGTCACTTGGTCTGATGTTGAGGGAGTTGAGGTAGATCTCGGCTATGAGCATTGCCCGCTCCACGGTTTGCGCCGTGTGTCCGGCGCTGCTCTGCAGGATCACTCGACGGAACATGCCTCTGGCGGGCGGGGAGGCCATCAGGAACGCGCAGTCCACAGAGCCCGCTGACTGGCCGAAGACCGTGATGTTGTCCGGGTCGCCGCCAAACGAGCCGGCGTTTTCCCGCACCCATTGAAGTGCGGCAATCAGGTCGAGTCGGCCCTCGTTGCCGGTCGACGGGATCCGGCCGCCGGTCACCTCGTTGAGGTTGAGATAGCCGAGCGCGCCGAGCCGGAAGTTGACCGTCACGACGACCACGTCCCCGCGGCGGGCCAGCGAGCTGCCGTCATAGTTGGGCTGTCCGCCGGAACCGTACTCGAACCCGCCGCCGTGGATCCAGAACATGATGGGCCGGCGGGCGTTGTCCAGACCCGGCGTCCAGACGTTGAGGAACAGGCAGTCTTCGCTGCGTTCGCCGGGCACTGTCAGGTACGCCTCGGCGAACTCCGTGGGCGACTGTCCATGTTGCGGCGCGACCGCGCCAAAGACCTTGGCTGGCCGTACGCCCTTCCACCGCCTCTTCGGCTCCGGCGGTAACCACCGCCGGTCGCCGACTGGCGGCTCGGCGTAGGGCACACCACGGAAGACGAAGAGCCCCGCTTCCTTCGTCCCTTCCAATTTGCCGCAGGTGGTGCGAATGATCGGATCGGTTCGGGAACTCGAGTTTGAGGCCGCTGCGGCGGGACCCAAGGTCGTCACCAGCGGGACGGCAAGACCAGCCCCGAGAAGCGTTCTCCGGTTGATACCGAAGTGCTCCCCTTCGACAGTGCGCGGCAGTGATGTGCCGGTCCTCGCAGCCGCACGGCGAAACGTAACCATACCGACCACCCTCGCCCCGCCTTTCTCGTCGTTCTAGGTCGACGTCCTGACACAGGCCGGGGGTATTTCTTGCCGAACCTCGGCAACAAGGAGCGGTTCCTGGCCTACCGGTCCGCCAAGGGACACGCCCTGATCGACCGGCAGTTGTACCTTCCGTCGTCGTGGACCGACGACCGCCAGCGGTGTCGGGCGGCCGGGATTCCGGGCGAGGTGGAGTTCGCCACGAAGGTGGAGATGGCCCGCATCATGCTCGGCCATGCCCTCGATGCTGGGGTGCCCGTGGGTTGGGTGACGATGGACGAGGCGTACGGCCAGTCGAAGTCGCTACGGGTGTGGCTGGAGGACCGGGACGTACCCGGCAGCCTTGGGGGCTCTCAAGAGACGGTCGAGGTGGGCGCGAGTAGCCACGGCAGCGGCAACGGGGGCGCTCCACCGGCCGCCGTCGTCGGCGAACGGTATCAGTCCGGCAACGAGACCAGCCGACCATTCCCCTTCCGTGTAGCCGATATGTCGCCGCATCTGTTCCCGAGTCAGGGAGGTTGAGCGGTCCTTTGGGGCGGGCGTCGACGTGGGCATCTGGAACGACTCCTTGGCACAGGGCGAGGTTCCTAGGATGTCGGACGGAGGCGACGTTCCAACAGGTGCGCAGGCCGCAAATTCGCAGCGAGCCGGCAACCAGAACGTGCAGCTTCTATCACAGAGCAGCGCTAGTCGTCTACACGACAGCTGCGTGACCGCTCGCCTGCCGCCGTCGATAATGCCCGCGTGGACGAACCCAGCTCTCTATACCGGTTCGGCAGATCGTGGAACGCTCGGCCCAGCGGCCTCTACGTCCCCCAAGGCCATGACCAGCCACCACCAACCATTCCGAGTAAGGAACGACACAAGGTCACCGACTGGCTTCAAGGCCTCGGCACAATGGTTGCCGCTGCCATCGCCGCCCTCGCTCTCCTGGTCGGCGCGGAAACCCTGCAAGACCAACAGCAGATCAACCACGACCAACTGGCTTTCAATCAAGAGAGCCGCAAGCGGTCAAAGCAGCGATATATATCTCGTGTGTCGTGGTGGCCCGAGTATGTTGCGGGAACAACGACAGTCCGAATCCAAAATAGGGCGCCCGTGCCACTGAACGACGTGGAATTGGAGGTTCGGTTCCCGGAATCCATCACGAACTCTGTGAACGGGTGGCCTGCCGAGTTTGTGAAGCGATACCCGTCATACTCCGCTGTACCACCCTGCTCCACCGTCACGCTAACTATACTTTCAGAGGCTGAAGTAGTTCCCCCTGGTCCGATGTACGAATCTGCTGTCGACGCCCCGCCTGACCCAATGGTTGGAACCATGGAAGCACTTTGGGTCGACGACTACCAGGGCACATGGAAGTTGACACCCGGTGCGGCCGCCGAACTGTTCGACTTCCCTCCTATCAGTGAACGGCCTCCATCCGAGGACGACAGCCACAATGGAATGATGCGAGAGCAAGAGGTCAGGCAAGAGGTGCCTGATTGTGGCGAAGATGGCTGACGGCTGCCCTCACTCGCAACCGTTGAGGTCGCCTCGCCCGTACCCCTCGCAGCATTCCGGCCGATGCCCGCATACCCGCAACTCCCCGCCCTTGAGCCTCTGGTAGTCGCCGGTCCGCTCGTACACGCACACCCGCCAGACCAGCGCCGGCTGGGTGCGATGAGACTTTTTCTGGTAGGAGGGGAGATGCCCTACGTTCCGGTGGCGGGAACTGCCAGGTGGCTGGACTGCACGGCCACATGCTTCAGTTCAAGGCTGCGCGCCTCTGCCAAGACCTCCTCGTGAAGCGCCGCGCCGACTCCACTGCTGCGAACTCAGACACCCGTACACCGACTGCAGCGGCTGAATAGCTGGGTCTGCTGCGGTCGAAGTGGTTGCGATCCCAAAATGATTCCGGTCTGGGCGAGGAATTCGAGGATCAGGTCCGGTCGGTACTGGACGCGTTCGAGCCGGTTGCGGATGAACGCGGCGAGGTGCTCGACATTGTCGACGGCGAGGTTGCCAGGCCGACTTTCAGGGGCGACCACAGGCTCTTGACCGGGTTGATCCGTACCCTTGACCCTTCAGCAGCAGCGCCGGACGGCCCTCTACCACCAGGGCGCACTGCTGCCGTCGCCAGGCTAAGGGTCGGGTGGCCGGAGGGAGTCTCACCCTCCGGCTCCCACAGAACCGTGCCTAACGATCTCTCGTTACACGGCTCTTGTCATCCTGATCACCAGAACGTCGGTGTCTATGCCCAGTGAGCGAAGAGCCTGGGGTACTGGCGGGTGATGCGGTGCCAGCACTCGTGGGCCTTCTTGAACTTCCGGAGCCGTTTGAACTTCTTGCGGATCCAGCGCATCAGGTAGGCGTTGATCAGCCCCTGGGGCAGGTCAGCCTTCAGCGCCGTCCACCGTCCGAGCCGAGCTCCAAGGGCACCGACACCGGCGAGTGCAGCCAGCAGTCCGGCACACCACACGGCCATCCGCAGGATCCGCGATGCCACCGCCACATCATCGCGTAGCGATTCGATCACCGCGACGCTGTCCCTATTCCGATCACCGACCGCGCGGCATCACTCGGGCTGACTGGCCACCGCCCGGCCGAAGAGGCCGCCACCCGCGGTCACGGTCGAGGAATCTGGGTAGCACCTCGTTCCTTGATCTGGTCTCGAATCGCCGCTGCCCTGGTGCGCGCGCTTTGGGCGGCTGGATGCTCACCGTTCACCTCGAGGGCCGCAGCGAGGCTTGTGAGTGTCTCCGCCTCGTCGTACCGGTCACCAAGCTCGACCCGTATGTCTGCCGAACGCTGGTAGTGTGATATGGCCCGGTCTAGCTGTCCGCTTTGGTGGAACAACTCGGCCAGGCTAGCTAGAGTGGTTGCTTCCCCGTCCCGGTCGCCCGGATCGGCGCACAGCTTCAGCGCCTTTTGGCAGTGGATCAGGCCCTCCTGGTGATTGCCGAGCTTTCCATATGTGCGCCCGATGTCGTTGAGCGCCCTTGCCTGCCACGCCTGGTCACCGAGATCCCGATACAGGATCAGCGCGCGCTGTGCATGCTCTAGAGCCTGCTCCTGAACGGCCTGCCAGCCGAAGAGCCTCCCGAGCATGAGGTGAGTGTGCGCCTGGCCGGTCAGGTCGCCGAATTCAGTGAAGAGGGCAAGGGCTCGCTGGTAGTGGGTATGGGCGTCCGGGTAGCGCCGCAGTCGGATGTGGGCACTGGCCAGGATCCGATGGGCACGGGCTTCCGCTCGTCGGTCGCCGATTCGCTGAGTGGCTGCCAATGCGGCTTGGCCCGCCTCAGCCCACCCACGCCAGTCGCCGCTTCTGAACAGGAACGTGGTCAAGCTCCAGACGAGTTGGTAGGCGTAGGTGTCGAATGTGTGTTGCACCGCGAGCCGTACGGCCTCGAGAAGGTTGGGTCGCTCGGCGAAGAACCAGGCCATAGCCTCTTGGTGGCTTGCAACCGGTTGGTCGATGACTCCGGACACTGACGGCTGGTCGCCTAATGCTTCCCAGTTTGGATCGAGGAACTGGTCGGCTACCCGCGCGGTGCGCAGGTAGTGAGTCAGCATCCGTTCGACGGCTGCCCGGCGGTCATTAAGGCCGAGTCCGTCAGCAAGGTCGGCTGCGTATGCACGCAGCAGATCGTGAGAGGTAAACCGGCCGACAGAGTGTTCGGCGAGCAGACTCGCCCGGGTGAGTTCGGTCAGCAGCAACTGTACCTCGGACAAGGGCTGCCCGGCCAAGCTGGCAGCGGTCGGGGCGGCGATGTCCGGGCCTGGGTGCAGGCCAAGCAGCCGGAACAGCCTCGCCGCCTCCGGCGTAAGTGCTTGGTAGGACCACGAGAACACCGCCCGCAAATCGGTGTGCGGATCATCTCCAACTAGGGCGTCGAGGCGTTGGCGCGTGCCGGCTAGCTTGCCCGCCAAGGCGGCTAGCGGCATATGTGGTTGTGTGGCGGCCCGAGCCGCGACGATGGCTAGGGCGAGAGGTAGTTGCGCACAACGGGCAATGATCTCCTCGGCAGCGCGCGGTTCGGAGGCTAGCCGGATTGGTCCAAGCCGGCTAGCCAGCATCTGTCTGGCGTCCTCGGGCGTGAGCAGGTCTAGGGCGATCAGTCGCGCCCCCTCCGTGGCGATAAGTCCGGTAAGCTGGTTTCGGCTGGTGATGAGCACCAGGCAGCGGGGTGAGCCGGGCAGCAAGGGTCGGACTTGCTCGGTATTGTGCGCATTGTCGAGTGCCGGGCTCTCTGAGTCAGGCTATGACCGGGACGCTCTTCTTGACGACCTGGCGGCCTGCACGTACATCAATAGGAAGTTGCGGGCCCGACAAATTGAGCACGATGCGAAGGCCGCAGGAGACACCTGGGACGAGGCGACTGACGAGAGAGCGCCCCTGTTCACGGCGATGCTTGTCGGCACTCCGTCTCGGCGGTTGGAGGGAGGCGGGCGCCTGGCCCACCTGGCCGCGTGGAAGCTGGACGCTCTGAGCGCGCAGGTTACCGACCTGTTCGCGCGGATCTGCGACCTGCGGGTGTCTAGAGAGTCTGCCGAACTTCAGGGCGAGGTCCGCGACCTGGCCTTCGGCCTGTTCGACTCCTCACCGATCGCCTGGATGCAGGTCATGGAAACGCGGCCGGAGGTAACCCAACGCCGCGACCTGGGCACCCCGTCGAGCTGGCTTGCCGGCCGACGCGTCTTGGTACTCGGGGCAGGCGCGCTGGGGGCGCCGGTCTCGGAGTTCTGCGTTCGGGCTGGCGTGAAGGAATTGACCGTTGCCGACTACTCCGTAGTGAATCCGGGGATCCTGGTCCGGCAGCCGTACACCGACGCCGACATCGGTCTCGGGAAGGCACGCGCGCTTGCAAGGCGCCTGTCCGCCATCCGTGATGACCTTGATGTCACGCCGTCATACGGGAACGTGCGGTCCGGGTTCTTCGCGCCGGGCCAGGACCTGGGCGCGTTCGACCTGGTCATCGACGCGACGGCTGACGCGTCGGTCCGCTCCAACATCGAGTTAGCCCGAAAGGCCGCCGCCGTACGCCCACCGCTGGTCACGATGGTCATCGGACACAACGCCGAACGCGGTCTGGTCACCACGAAACGCGGTGGCCGCCTCAGCCGCGTTCCCGGTCCTCTTGCCCCAACTGAACCGCACCTACACTTTCACTCGAGCCGACTGCAGCCAGCACACTGAAACGATGTCGATGACTGACGGAGGTGTTTACGACAACCTCGGCGTCAGTCCGCTGCTCCCGGGACGGTCAAGGCAACACACCAGTCACGTGTACGACCTCGACTACATAGTCGCGGTTGACGCCGGCCCAGGCCGGACGGCGCCTCGGGCACCGAACTTCATGCTGGGCAGACTCAAGCGGAGCTTCGAGATTGCCCACACGCGCAATCAGGACGGCTCCCGCGCTCGGGTCCACGAACTGGCAGCAGCGGGGCACGTAAAGGGATTCGTGTACTCCTACCGGATGGATGACAGCCGCCTCCCAATCCCGATCGCGGACCTCGTCGAACGCGGACAGGTGGCCGCGTACCCGACCAACTTCGCCCGGATGGCACCCGCGGACCTGCAGGCCGTAGCCATCCGTGGCGAACAACTCACGCGCACCCTTATCGAGTTCTACTGCCCTCAGCTCGGGACTTGAACGCCCCGCTTGCCCAGCTTTCCTTCATCCTGATCGAGCTACGTGAAGTTGTTCGCCACGAGTTTTCTGATCTGCGTGACACCCGACTTGGCTCACGACGCTGCGATCTTGGCGATGCCGGGATCGTGACCTGGGGTTTCGTGGGTTTGCCGCGGCGGGTATGCACACTAAGCCGGGCGCTCAGGGGCCGTGGAGAGGCGGTGTCTCCAGCGTGCACACTAATGCCGAGTTGAGCGAGCGTCGTGGAGGATGTGAGTCGTGGACGCCCGGATCGACCTTGACGAACCGGCTCTCCGTCTCGATCGGCTTCGACCCCAGTGGGAGTGCACCGCGACGGTCGGCCCCTTACAGAGGTTGCCGCGGATGTCGTGGGAATCGAGGCGGCGGTACCCTGCCTGAGGCTCGCCGAGTGGTGGAGGCACCGTCCTTCTTGGTGCGGCGTTTGCGGAAAGGATCTGCCGTGCAGAGGGCCGCGCGACGGTTCGTGAGCGTGGCTAGGCGGAGGCTCTCAGGGGCTCGAGGGCGGCCAGGACGAGGTCGAGGCCGAAGGTGAACTCCTCCGCCGGGTCGTAGCCGGCAGCGACGAGCGCCGCGGCCGACTCGTTGAGGTAGGGGAACTCCTCAGGAGGAAGCTGGGGCAGGAAGACGTCCTCGGTCATGTCCGCGAGCTCGTCGGCGGTGTCGAACGGCAGGCTGGCTTCCTGCAGGGCGAACCCGTAGACGTAGCTGTCGAGCAACCAGTTGGCGTGCGTCGCCATCACGACCGAGAAGCCGGCCCTGCGCAGGCAGGCGGTGACCGCTTCGCGGTGGCGCAGGTTCGCGGGCCCCGGCGATGTCCGCGACTCCATCAGGCCGATCGCCCACGGGTGGCGTGCGAGAACCTGCCGGGCGGATGCCGACCGCCGTCGCATCGCCGACTGCCAGTCGGTCTGCTCGGGCGGGAGCTCGATCTCCTCGAACACTACGTCGATCATGGCGTCCAGCAGCTCTTCCTTGCTGGCCACGTAGTGGTAGAGCGACATCGCGCCCGCGCCGAGGACGCCGGCCAGCCGGCGCATGCTCAGCCCGTCGACCCCCTCGCGGTCGGCGAGCCGGATCGCCTCGACCACCACCCGCTGCTTGCTCAGCCCCGCGTCCGACGCGACCTGGCGTTGCTCCCTGGTGGCCACAGATCTCCTCGCTCCCTCGCACGGCTTGACAATCGTACGTCGTACGCCCATAGTACAGCGTACGACGTACGGTGTACGAGCCATCATGGACCAGCTTAGGAAGCCGGAGAAGCCTCGAATGAGTGCGGCAGCGACAACGACGGGTACCACCCCGACCCGAGCGCTCCGAGAGCGGGTCGTCGGCGCGACGGCGATCGCGTTGACAGCGTCGGTGGCGATCCAGAACGCGGTGGTGGTCTGGGCCGGAGCGCCCGCCTACGGGGACCCGATCAAGGAGGTGCTCGCATTCCACGCAGAGAACCGGTTCGCGGTCGCGATCGCGGTCGGCCTGGAGGCGCTGAACCTGCCGCTGTTGCTGGGGTTCGTGACCGGTCTCCACGGGCTCGTCGGGCGCCGCGGGGGTGCGGGCGCGGACTGGTCACGCCTCGCGGTCGCCGCGGGCGCGACTCTCTCGGCGGTCTTCGCGCTCTACGCCGTTCTGTGGAACGGAGCCGTGCTGTCCGCCGGCGAGCTCGCTGAGCCGAGCCCGGCGTTCGAGCTCGCCTGGCAGCTGCATGCAGCAGCGTTCGCGCTGGCACTGCCGGCGCTCGGCACCACCTTCATCGGCGCTGCGCTGGCGGCGCATACGAGCGGGCTGACGCCGCGGTGGCAGCGTCTGCTCGGAGTGGCCGGGGGATGCCTGCTGCTCGCCGCCGGGGCGGCCAACCTCGCGATCGCGGACGGCTCGGCGTTCCTGTTCGTGGGGATGCCCGGCTACGCCGCCTGGCTCGTGTGGCTGCTCGCGACCGGCGTACGGCTGATGCGCGCTCGAACAGCCGACCGTCCCGACAACGCGTCGGCCTAGGACGAGGAGGAACGAAGGCCCTGTCACACCCGGATGTTCATGCCCGCAAGCAGTTCGCAGAGTCAACACGGACCCGGCCGCCCTGCGCCCGGTTCTCGAAGGTGAGATCGGGGAAACTGCCGGATTTCCCGGTCGTGATAGAGCATCGACACAGTCGCCTAGCCGCAGCGCCCGAGCCGGCGCGAGTCTGCGGAGGGTCCTGCCCGCCTGGCTCGTCCCTGGCCACCGGCCGATGTCCACCGCGTTGGCCCCTTGCGTGCTGAGTACCTCGTCAAGCCCCCACGGCCGATCTACCACCACAGCCGCGAGTTCGATCGAAGCACACCCGACCATCGTGCTCGCAGCCCTGGCCGTGTCCCGCTGGATCGAGAACACCACCGGCTGGAGCATCAAACGCTTCGTCACCACCACCCGCCGCTACCGGACGATCGAGGTCCAGGCAGGGCCGCACACCATCACCGCCGCCGACCCCATCCCCGACGACCTCCGCGCCGCACTCGACGCGATCCACGACACGCACTAAATGAGCCAAGTCGGGTCGTCGAACGCGGACAGGTGGCCGCGTACCCGACCAACTTCGCCCGGATGGCACCTGCGGACCTGCAGGCCGTAGCCATCCGTGGCGAACAACTCACGCGCACCCTTATCGAGTTCTACTGCCCTCAGCTCGGGACTTGAACGCCCCGCTTGCCCAGCTTTCCTTCATCCTGATCGAGCTACGTGAAGTTGTTCGCCACGAGTTTTCTGATCTGCGTGACACGAACCCTCATCTCCTGCTCGATAACCATGTTCAAGGCTGGCGCCGGGTTCGCCCGGCAGAGAGCTTTAGCGATTCTCGCCTTTGCCTTGGGGAGCGGACGACCGCCCAACCCGCCACGTTAAACGACGTTGACGGCTCGTACGTCTCACTCGATCACCCGAGACCGACGGATTCGAGTGCACCGACCCGATGGCTACTTCTTGAAGCATCGGAGGAAGTCCGTGGCCGGCTCCTGCCAGCCTTCGGCTGGGACGTCACCCTGCGGCGCGGGAGGGTCGCTCGGTCATGTCCTATCGATCTTGGTGGCCTAAATGATCGAACACCTTGACGGCTCGCTCAGAGCATGGACCCTCCTTTATTGACGAATACTGCCAATGTTCCGGGCCTGTGACCTTGGAGTCTCGATGGTTTGCTGAGGGCCGTCGAAAATGAGTGACCTTCGCCAAGGCAAGGTCGTCCGGTGGTGTGGGAGGGCGTCGTGACGGGTGGCACGGGGGTGTTCATCAGTCACACCTCGGACATGGCCCGGTATCCGGACCAAGCGGTGTCGTTCGTGCGGGCGGCGATCGACGCGGTGAACCGGGCGCGGCTGGTGCCCGTGGACATGGCCTACTTCGCGGCCCGCGACGGCCTACCCGCCGTCTACTGCCAGGAGCAGGTCCGGGCCTGCGATGTGTACGTGGCGGTGGTGGGGTTCCGGTACGGGTCGATAGTCCCGGGCGCGTCGGTGTCATACACCGAGTTGGAGTTCCTGACGGCCACCGAGGTCGGGCTTCCCCGGCTGGTGTTCCTGCTCGACGAGCCTCCCGATCCCTCTGCCGGGTTGGTTGACGCGGACCGGTCGCGGATCGACGCGTTCCGGACCCGGTTAGCTGACGCGGGCTTGATCCTGCGCACGTTCTCCAGCGTGGACCGGCTGGAGTTCGAGGTGTTCCACGCCCTCACGGAACTCAACCTGCATAGCAGCCGCGGAGCGGCGCGGGACACTCTGCCGGCAGCGCAGACAATGTTCGTGGGTCGGAATCGTGAGTTGGACCGGATCACTGCTGCGGTAACCGGCACTGCCTCGGGCAGTGGTGTGGTGGCAATCCACGCCATCGACGGCATGCCCGGCATCGGTAAGACCGCGCTCGCGCTACAGGCCGCGCATAGGCTAGCGGGCCAGTTTCCAGATCGGCGGCTGTTCGTCGACCTGCACGGTCACACTCCCGGACACGAGCCCACCGAGCCGGCCGACGCCCTCGCCGACCTGCTGCGCGCCGACGGCCTCGACCCTCGCCAGCTCCCCGACGGAGTGCCGGCCCGTTCGGCCCTGTGGCGCGACCGGATGAACGGCAAACGCGCCCTGCTCGTACTCGACAACGTACGGTCCACGGCGCAGGTACGGCCACTGTTACCCGGCTCCAGCAGCGTGCTGGTGCTGATCACTTCCCGGGTCCGGCTGGCTGACCTACACGAGGCCATCCAACTCAACCTGCGGCTACTGTCACCGCATGAGGCGTCGACGATGTTCCTCCGGCTGGTTCCCCGCGCGGCAGCCGAACCTGACGCGGTCGCGGAGCTGGTTGAGATATGCGGATTCCTGCCACTGGCAATCGGAATCATCGCGAGCCGGCACGCCAGCCGGCCCACATGGACGATGACGAACCTGCTCACGGAGTTGCGGGCCAGCGGGCGGGTGTTGACTGTCAGGGGTGAGGACGCCACGGTACGGGCCGCGTTCGATCTTTCCTACCGGCACCTGCCGCCCGACCGGCAGCGGTTCTTCCGGCTCCTCGGGCTACACCTCGGTGTCGACATCGACGCCTACGCTACGGCCGCCCTCACCGACACCGCCCTCGACCAAGCCGCCGATCACCTCGACGAGCTGTACAACGACCATCTCCTAGAGGAAACCGCACCCCGCCGCTACCGGATGCACGACCTCATCCGCACCTACACCCAGACCCTTGCGATCACCACCGACCCGCCCGAAGTACGCGACGGGGCAGTGGAACGGCTGCTCGACTACTACCAGCACACCGCGAGCCGCGCCGACCGCGTAATCGCCCGCTACACCCGCCCCTCAACCAACAGGACGATGGCGCCAGCCGCTGCGCCGGACCTCAACGGTTGGGATGTCGCCGCCGATTGGCTGCGCACCGAACGGACGAACTTGCTCGCCTGCCTGAACCACGCCACGGCCCGCAACCGGCACCAACGGGTTGTCGACCTCACCGCTGGCCTCACCAATCTGCTGCGCAACGATGACCCCTGGACGACCACGATTGACCTGCACCAGCGTGCCGCCAATCACGCCGCGCAGATCGGCGACCAGCTGAGTCAAGCCAACGCCCTTACCGACCTCGGGGCCATGCGGCGTCTGACCGGGGACTATTCGGCCGCAACTCAACTTCTGCTTGAAGCCTTGGACCTCTACCACACGCTCGACGAGCGACTTGGTCAAGCCAACGCCCTGCACCGATTGGGACTCGTTCGGCGACTGCTCGGCGACTACCCAGGCGCAACCCATCTACTACAACAAGCCCTAAACCTGCATCGCGCCGTCGGCGACCCGCTCGGTCAGGCCATCGCCCTTCGCGCGTTGGGGCTCGTCAGGTGCCTGACCGGGGACTACCCGGGCGCAACCGACCTACTACAACAAGCCCTAAACCTGCACCGCACGCTCGGTCACCGAGTCGGACAGGCCAACACCCTTCACCGACTAGGGCTCGTCAGGTGCCTGACCGGAGACTACCCCGGCGCAACCCACCTACTACAACAAGCCCTAAACCTGCACCGCGCCGCCAGCGACCCACTCGGCCAAGCCAACACCCTCCACCGACTAGGGCTCGTGCAACGGCTGCTCGGCGACTACCCAGGCGCAACCGACCTCCTGCATCAAGCCATGGATCTCTACCGGACACTCAACTCCCAACTCGGCCAGGCGTATACCCGCACAGACCTTGGAGCAGTGCATTACCTCACCGGCGACCACCCTGCCGCCGAAAACCTACTCCAGCAAGCAATAACCACACTCCGCGCAATCGGCGCCACGGGCGACGAGGCCGAAGCCCTCAATCACCTCGGTATCCTGCGCCGACTCACCGAACGCCCCAACCACGCCCGCGCACTGCACCAGGAAGCGCGCACCATCGCACACCACCACGGTCTTCGCCTCGAGGAGGCGCGCGCACTGGAGGGCATAGGCCGCGCCACCGCCGATCTCGGCGACATCGCCTCCGCCATCGTCCACCTACGGCAGGCACTGGACCTATACCAGGCACTCGGCGTCCCAGAAGCCGCTCAGGTGGCAACCGCTCTCAACACCCTCGACCCTTCAACTCCTGAGTTCCCCCCGCTTTGATGGAGCAGATGCCGGTGACGCCGCAAGCATGGCGACAGCCCGACAGTTGCTGGACATCTTGCTGCCCTCGGCTGGCGACGACCAACTTTAAGGAGTGAGTCGCCCCAGCGGTACACGGTCACGTGGTCCACCTCAACGCCCCGCTCACAGTGGCAGAGAGGGCTGTCAGTTCCGTCACCTGAGCGATCTCGCCGTACTGCCGCAACCAGACGCAGCGGATATAGACGCTGGCCTATCGCGCCGCCGTGCCCCGGTTGCATCGGTCGCCGGGACGGCATCTTTGCCGTTCGCGGAAGGAACGGTCAAGGATGAACCTTGGGCCTTGCGCGCCATGTCTCGACGAAGCTGTCCCAGTCCACGGGTTCCGCTTCGCGCACGGCACCAAGGAGCGCGGTCGTCGCACCGATCAGCGCTCGGGCGAGTTCGGCGCGTTCTCCAAACTCGGCCGGATCGGGCTTCCGGCGAACCAGGCGCTCGAGTCGTTCGTACGCCGCGATGGTACGCCGGGTCGTCTCGCCGAGATCCGCCGCTGGAGTCGCCAGTGGGGTGGTATCGAGCGTTCGCAGGAGCCAATCAAGCGCGTCGGTTCCGTCACTGCGAGGGCGCGCTTCCAAGGTCGGATTGGCGCCGAACAGGAGTCGGTCGACCTTTGGGTCCTGGTCCGCGAGGAAGGTGAGGTACTTCAGGCTATACACGAGGAGGTCCACGACCGTGTCGATCAGGCTCTCGTCTCGACTCGTCTGCGCGCCGTTCAACACGACTTCAAGCCGGTCGACCTTCCGGGCGATGTTGGCCATGATGGAGATGAGTTCGCCGCGTTTCTTCCACGAGTTGCCGTAGGCCGCGTCCTTCTCACGATGCAGGTTCGAGACCGCGTCGATGAACTGGGGGATGGTCGTCATGGCCTGCCTCTCGGTTGTCCGGTGCGAGTCTGTCTCTCCGGGATGGCGCGGTCCGCTTAACCGGCCGGTGGCTGAAGCGCTACGGCTGCAGGACGCGCATGTCTCTGCGCCGCATGTCGACCTCTACTGTCCCGCCGTTGTTCTTGGTGAGTTCTCGCCAGCAGCGGTAGCCCACCATGATCGCCTTTTCCCAGTCAGCTGCCCGGTGGCTGCTGACCTCGAGGTGCGACGTCATGCTGGTGACGGTCTGGAGTAGCTCGTTGTCGACGTGCTGGACGTCTTCGAAGAAGCCGTGTTGCGAGGCGTAGGAGAAGACGAGCGCGGACACGCCTTCTTCGATGGCAATCGCCCTACCGCCGTCTTCGGCCTCGTCGATCGACGGGGTGCTCTTGCGCTTGCGTTTGAGCAGGGATCGCATGACTGGTGACCAGCCGAGTACGGCTAGGTGGGCGAGGTGGAAGGCGTCGTGGTAGCGGTAGTCGTCTTCGATGTGGGATGCGTCGGTGAGCGGGTCCCCTACTGGCTTGCCCTCGCAGGTCAGGGCGATGACGGTCCGGCTGTCGCTGGTGCGGTGGGTGGGTGTGAAGGTGAAGCGGGCGAGGCGGGGAAGCTGCTCGTGTGGTGGCGCGCCGTCATCGAGCAGGGACTGGTCGGAGCTGGATGGTCGCCACCGGTCTTTGGCCTTCTCCAGGCTGGCGGCGGCGATGTCGTCCAGGTCGAGGTCGAAGCTGTGGGCGAGGGCGGCCACGTACCAGAGGACGTCTCCGAGTTCTTCCCGGAGGCGCTGCTTGCCCAGTTGGTATCCAGGGCCGTCGCGGAGGCGTTTCTTGTAGGCGGTGGCGACTGAGCCGGCTTCGCCGAGGAGCCCGAGCAGCGGGACCAGGACGGGGTCCTGGTCCTCGTTGGTCCTCTGCCGGGTCCTGACGGCTGCCTGTTGGTAACGACCGAAATCCACCGTCGACCTCCTGTCGGATCTCTCGACACCGCGTCTGGATATCCGACACGGGCTGTCGTATGATGACACACAGCCGTCGGATATGCCGACACCTTTAGTGGGGGTGCACCACGAGCAAGCATGACGTAACGGTGGGTGGTTTGGTGTCCGCGATCATCGAAGCACTCGCCGTACGCGCGAACAAGACTCCTGAAGAGATGCTGACCGAACTTGAGGCCGGTGGGCAGGAGCTACCGGTCGACTCCATCCTCATCGCCGAGATCTTGACCACGATCGAGGCCAAGTACCAGGTACGCATCGCGGCGGACGCGGAGGCCGCGCGGTCGACTCGATCGGTCTGGACCTTCGCCGAGACCGTGCGCCGCGCCATCGAAGAAAGCGACCACTAATGGATCAAGCCAGTCCTCGCCAGCCCGATCTCGAACTCGTCCAACTCGGTGAGCGCCTGAAGAAGACCCGAGAGTATCTGGGCATGTCGCAGCAGTACGTTGCCCACAACACGGGCATCCCCCGCACCGCGGTCAGCGACATCGAAAGGGGCAACCGCCGGGTCGACAGCCTCGAACTGAAGAAGCTCGCCCGCCTCTACAGCCTGCCGGTCAGCTACTTCCTCGACGAGCAAGAGCAGGCCGACGCCGGCGAACACGCCCTGGCAGGACTACCCCGAGCACTCGCCGGCCTGACCGACGGCGACAAGGCGGAGATCCTGAGATACGCCGAATACCTCAAGTTTAAGCGCATCGCCGAACAGTCAGACCAGAACGACGAGCGGTAGGCGGACGGTGAACTGGAACGTCGCCAACGCGACGGCGATGCTGCGCGCGCCGCAGGTCCACCGTGATCTCGGCATCGACCGCTCCGGCTACGTCGACGTCTTCGCCGCCTTGCGGACGGCCGGTCTCGACTGTCACGCCAGGAAACTGCCCCGCCTGTTCGGCTTCTACTTCTCCCCCGCCGACAACGGTCCCGCGGTCCTCCTCAACGCCAACCTCAACGAGACCACCCTGCGGCACACCGCCGCGCACGAGTTGGGCCACCACGTCTTCGACCACGGCAGCCGCGCCGACACCGACCTGGACGTCGCAGGTGCCCTGCCCGGCCGGGCCTGGACGCCCGAGGAGAAGCAGGCGGAGAGCTTCGCCGCGTGGTTCCTCATGCCCCCACCAGCGGTGGAAGCCGCCATGCGACGAGCAGGCATCACCCGGTTCGATAGCCCCGAGCAGGCGTACGAACTCGCACAGTGGCTCGGCACGTCGTACGCCGGGACGGTGCGTCACCTGGGACGGCTACGCAAGATCAGTGGAAGAGTCGCGGCCAGTTGGAGCCGCATGGCACCGGGGCGTGTCCGGACACGCCTGTATGACGGCGCGCCCGCGAGGTCGAGGGTGCTGACGGTACGGCCGCAGGCCCACGGCGGGCTGCTGCACGTCTCCGCCGGAGATGTCATCGTCCCGCTGCTCGCGGGGGCGATCGACCGGCTCCCGGTCGGTCTACGGCTGACGGCCGACACCAGCGTGCGACCGGGCAACGTCGAGCCGGCCGGCCCCGGTGTCGTCGATTTCGACGACGCTGATCGTCTCGCGGTCGAAGTCACCGACCAGTTCACCGAAACGTCCACCCTCGAACTTCAGGTATCCGGACACGACGAGCCCTTCACGATCACGCTGCTGCCCACTCCCCGGCGGTTCGGGGTCGACAAGGTATGGACCGCCCAGCAAGACGACGACGCATCAGGTTCAGGCACCGACGATCAGTGAGGAACCTTCATGGACACCTTCACCGTCTCCGGACCCGACATCTCCGCCGCGTGGATTCGCGCCTGCAGGGCGCTCGATCAGCTACCCGGCCGCCGCGCGTATCACACCGTGGTACGCATCGAGGATCCCACCTCCGACGACCCGAGGGTCAGGTCACGGCTGGACCGGATACTGACGTCGAAGCAGAAGCAGCCGGTCCGCACGGTGGCGAACACAATCTTTCCCGCCGCGCTGGCCCGATCCGCTAAAGATCACGACACGCTCGTCGCCCGATACCAGGACGCTTTCCCCACACTCAAGCGGCTGCACCGCGGGAACCAGCTCGGGACGTACTTCGACCGGCTGATCAACTACCCGGGACCTCGCGGAAGAAATGACCAGCTCGCCTTCATCATCGGGCGGCTGCGGCAGCAGCAGGAGACCCGCGGCCCGATGACCGCGTGCTACGAGGCCAACCTCGTCAGTCCCGCCGCCGATCATGACCGGGGAGCGGTCGCTGTCTCGGCACCGGTGCGTGTACCCGGAGTGGACAACGGCATCATGCAGTTTCCGTGCCTGAGCCACTGTTCGTTCCAGCTTGACCGCGCGGGTCGGCTACACCTCACCGCGCTCTACCGCAGCCAGTACATGGTCGAACGCGCCTACGGCAACTATGTGGGGCTCGGCGAGTTGCTGGCCTACGTCGCGGAACGTAGTGGACTCCACATGGGCAGGCTGACCGTCGTGGCCGGGTATGCCCAGATCGACGGCGGGTTCATCACCAAAATCCGACCGCTTCTCGCGGAAGCGACGACGCCGCTGGCTGCCTGAACACGTACGTCGACGTGCCGGTAGAGGCGGCCACCCCGGACGGTCCACTGTCGTTGATGCCCCACTTCGGGGGAAACCACGCCGGCACCGGCTCGGACACCGGTTGAAACTTCTGCTTGATACGCGTGCGGCCGCTATGCCCGGCGATCTCCGGATGGGCGACACGGGCGTACTTGTCGACCTCGCAGAACAGGTTCTGGCAATCGATGAGCTGCAATGGCCGCCCCTCAAGCCTGACGAAGCCCAGGCCGAGACGGGAGAAGTGCTCCTCCTGGTGGTCGGCCATGTATCGGATCACGTCCGCCTCGATACCGATGGCGGCGGCGCCGAAGCACTTCCGGATGCCGTCACGCGCACCGGGGCCAGGCACCACAAACTCCATCTCGTCGTAATCCAGCACTGACGAGTAGTTGAGGTCGATCAGGTACTGGTAGGCCAGGAAGTCACCGATCGCCGGGTACTCCCGCAAGACCTCGAACGCCACACGCATCGACCCCGCGTCGCGTACCCGCGCGGCAGCCTTGGTCTTCATCATCATCTCGATGAGACGCAGATGGTTACTGTGTTTCCGGTCCTCGCCCAGCGCCGGCGGCGGCACCACATAGGCGGCCGAGTAAAGCCGCTCACCTCGAGCGAAGGCATCGCCTAGCACCTGGTCGTACCGGGTGTAGTCGTACCCCTGCCAGCTGATCCCACCGAACGCGTCGACCAGCAGCCGCCAGGTCGAGATCCGGTTGAACACCTTGAACAGCAGGGTCCGGAAGAAGACCTCCTCCGGTTCCTGGGAGCCCGCGTACGAGACGTCGCGGATGAGGTACTGGCTGACACGGTCCGCGGCACGGAAGCAGTTCGTGAAGCGATGCTGCCGGATGATCGGGTCGGACGTCCACGGCCCCGGAACGCCACGACGCCTCGCCTCATAGACGGCTTGACGAGCCGCCGCGAAACGCCAGTAGGTGTCGAAAACGACCGTCGGCCGCAACCGTCGACCACCCACCACGATCTCTGACGGCAGGGCCTCTGTCGACGCGGGACCAGCCACCTGGACATCATCCAGGAGACAGAGCTGGTCAGGCATCTGCCCAGCCGGCGTAGCTATGGTCATCTACTCCGCCCCTCGTGACGCGAATCGCGTTACGTGTCTCATACTACTGGTATGCAGTCCGATCTGCCTGAACTCAGAAGGCGAGTTTCGGCTGCCGTCTTCGGCAACCGCGCGGCAGCCGAAGTGATCGGCGCGATCGAACAGCTCACTGAGGCCGGGGAACCATCAGTTACCACTCGAATGGTGGCCAACACCGCAGGCCTCGGCGACAGCGTGGTCCGACCCGTCATGATTCGACTCGAGGCGGCGGGAGTGGTCCAGGCACAGGCAAGACCCAACGGCCCCCGGTCCCCGCTGCACTACCAGGTCCAACGGGGTGAGCTCTGGATCGCCCTCACCGCGCTCGTCAAGACCTTGCCCCACTAGTAGTGCTTTGTCATGATCTGATTGGGTAACGGGGTTTCCGTGTGGGGAACCGTGTTTTGCAGGTGGGGCAAGCGCCGGCCAGGCGGACGATTAGGTGTTGCAGGTGCCGGATCGCGCGGCGATCTGTACGTGGCGTGGTAGCGGACGGCGAGCTTGTCGAACCGGGTGGCCACGGCCCGGTGGCGCTTGAGCTGGTTGATCCCGTACTCGGCAGCGTGGCGCTGCTTGTAAATCTCCAGGTTGAACGCCGGTGGTCGGCCGCTCTTCGACCCGAGCTTGCGGCGGTGGGCGTCCTGGTCGGCCTTGCTGGGAATGGTCGCCTTGATCCTAACTGGTTGTCGACCAGGACTCGGATCCGGCCGACGACCCGGACGCACTACACCCGGGATGTGGAGCACTTCCTCATCCCGCACATCGGCCAGCTGATCCTCGGCGAGTTGACGTCGCGGCAGCTCAACACCGCGTTCACGCAAATCGCGTCGACGCGGAACCGGTCCGGGCAGCCGCAGACCGCCTGCACACTGCAGCACGTCCACACCACCCTGCGGGCCGCGCTCACCGGAGCGGTCCGCGAAGGGCTGATCGCCGACAACCCGGCCCGGCGGGTAGAACTACCCGCCCGCCCACGCCCGCAGGCCCAGGTGTGGACCGAGGCCCGCGTCGCCGAATGGAAAGCCACCGGTCAGCGACCCACCGTCGCGGTCTGGACACCCACCCAGCTGGCGAGCTTCCTCGACTACGTCCGCGACGACAACCTGTTCGCCCTGTGGTGGCTGATCGCCCTACGCGGGCTGCGCAGGGGTGAGGCCGCCGGCCTGCGCTGGACCGAGGTCGACCTCCATGGAGGCCAACTGTCGGTGGTGCGGCAGCGGACCACCGCCGGCTACGACGTACACGAAGGTCCACCAAAGTCGACGTCCAGCCGGCGGACTGTCGCCCTGGACCAGCACACCGTCCGGGTACTGCGCCAGCACCGCGACCGGCAACACCAGCGGCGCGCCGCACGTGCCGAGGCTGGCGGGGTATGTCACGACAGCGGTTACGTGTTCACCGGCCCCGACGGGCTGCCGATCCACCCCGGCTACCTCACCCAACGGCTACGGCTCCTGGTCAATCGGGCGGGGCTGCCTCCGATCCGGCTGCACGACCTGCGGCACGGCGCCGCCACCCTGGCATGCGCCGCCGGCGCCGACCTGAAAGCGGTCCAGGACCAGCTCGGCCACGCCACCATCGTGCTGACCGCCGACACCTACACCAGCGTCCTACCCGAGTCGCAGCGCGCGGTAGCCGAAGCCACCGCACGCCTCGTCCTCGACGCCGGCAAACCCGGTGAAGAGATCCGACGTCAACTGCGCCACGGCCGGGACACACCGCAGGAGCCTGCGGCCGCGCAGGAGCGGCCGGCAGGTGGATGCCGGCCGCGCTGGAGGCCGTCTCGGGCTGCGGGGGCGGCCGGGCTTCGGGCTTCGTACCGTCGCCGGGCCGGTCGGGCACACGGATCCGGTTGACCGTACGCGTTCCTCGGACCCTGGCCGTTCTGGCAACGGTGGTGCGGGAACGTGGGTGTGCGCCGTAGGGCCCCGGTCCCCGGTCGCCAGGCCGTGACCGGTCTTGCCCAGTCCCGTACGCCGTTCGGCGGTCCAGCTAGAACGGCATGTCGAGGTCGGGCCTGCGGTTGATGGGGGTCCAGGTTTCGTCCTCGGGGGCGGGCGTTTTCATGGCGATGATGACCTCATTGACTTGAGCGCGTTGGGCGGCGATCGCAACGACTTGCTCGGTGCCTCGCGGGTCAGGAGCGGGTGTTGGAGTACGTGACCTCGAATCCCCCGCGAGCACCGGTTTGCAGGGCGTCATCGTCGATCGCGACGCGGAGGTAGTCGGCGGGCAAGTACATGCCCTTGAGGACGAACCGGTCACGGGGTGTGAAGTCGGTGGTCTTGACGAACTTGAACCAGAACGGGCTGGGGGCAAGCCGCCAGTCCCGGGAGTTTGCGGGCGTCTGGGGTCCGAGATTCATCCGGCCGAGTTGGTCGACCAGTCCATCTCGGTTGCGGTGTGTCGGCAACACGATGCGTGCGGTGGCCATCTAGACGAGTAGTTCCGAAATCCGGTCAGTGGTCGTAGGCGATCAGTGACCAGGTGACGGGTGCGCCGGTCTTGTTGTTGTGCCAGATCACGGCTGCCATGGCCAGGAGACGCTGAGCCACTCGTACCGCGACACCGGCGAAGGTCCGTCCGCTGTGTTCTTCCAGGTCAAGCTGGCCCTTGAGGGTGTCGTTGACCGACTCGATCAACTGCCGGACCTTCTTGAGCACCGGCTCGCCGTAACGGGCCTTCTCCCGCTTACGGGACGGGCGCGGCAGTTCGATGCCCCGCGTGGCCAACTGCCGCTCGAACGGCCTGGAGGCGAAACCCTTGTCGCTGATCAGCAGGATCCCGTCGCGTTCGGCGATCACGCCCGCCTCGACCTCCAGCATCGCCGCGAGGACCTCCCGCTCGCCGATCTTCGGGTTGGCCAGGGCCCACAGGATCGGCATCCCGGTCGGTGTGCATACCAGGTACAGCCGTAAGCCCCAGAAGAACCGGGAGTGGGAGGCACAGTAGCCGTACCCGGCCCACCCGGCCAGGTCCGAGCGTCGCACGGTCGGGCGGGACATACCGCACGGTACCGGGGTGGAGTCGACGAGCCAGTGGTTGTCGAACCAGAAGTCACTATCACGGGCCAGGTCCCGGATCGCCTTCTTGATCAGCGGCAGGGCGGCGCGGAGCCGTTTGTTGTAGCCCGGCCGCTGCGGCGGGTACGGGAACATGCCGGCCAGGTGGATACGGGCGTAGCGGATCCAGTGCGCCTCCGAGCGGGCGCCGAGCAGGACCTGCGCTACGGACAGGCAGACCAGTTCGGAGTCGGTCAGCAGTGGTGGCCTGCCCCGCCACCGGGGTGTCCGGATGCTGTCGTCGATCTTCACATAGAGTGCGGTCAAGAGGGTGTCCAAGTCTTGCGTCACAACACGATCTTGGACGCCCTCTTCTCATGCCCAGACATCGACCTTTGACTTCGGAACTACTCGTCTAGAGACCCTTGCCCTGCATGAACTCGCCGACCTCGAGCCACTTCCGATCCCCGAGGCGGGTAGATTCCCGGGCTGGAAGGGCCAGGCGGCCCACGGCGCGTCGACGGCGGCCTTCAGCAAAGGTCCGTCCGCCAGGGGCGCGTAGTCCCGCAGCCGCTGGGCCGCGGTCTCGAACCAGCGGGTGACCTCGTCTTCGATCCGGGCGATCAGCGCGAGCAGTTCCCGGATCTCCTGGGCGTGGGCGACCACCGTGTCGGCGACCCGGTCGAGGTCGTCCGCGACCCGGTCCGCCCGGGCCCGATCCTGCGCGACCCTGTCCCGGTAGGACTGCCTCGACACCGACACCTACACCTACCGCGCCGGTCGGCCACGCCGCTCGTGATCGGCGGCCTGCCCCCGCACCTCGCCTGCCCGGGTGCGTAGGCGCCCGGCCGGCCGGTTCGTCCGGGTCCCCGTACAGTCCCAACACCGCTGCCCTCTCAGCGTCACCGCCGCCACACCTCGGGTTTGTCGTACGCGTACAGCGAACAGACCATCGCTGTCCGTCAGAGCGGCAGGCTTAGCGTGCCCCACGGGGCTATCGGTTCGCAACCCCTACGGCGAGGTGACACGTCGACACCGACCGCGCGACCCGGTCCGAAATCCACAAAGGACGAGTGCCGAAGGCGGATCATTCAACAACCGGGTCATCTGTCGTCGAGCATGACGAAGCCGCGTCGGTATAACGTCAGCCAGCGTTTCGGACCTGGGTGCCGGTTCGACGAGCAGCGCGGCGAGTTTGGTCGTTTCCCTGGGCATCGTGGAATTCGGCAGGGAGAACGATCGCCGGGAAAAGCCACTTGGCATCCATCTTGGGTCATGCGGCATGAAGATCAAATTAGATGGACGTCGTCGCCGGAACCGTCGGCGGGGGCCCGCTGCGACCCCGCCGCCACCGCACGTCCGTGGCCTGCGCCTTTGCTGCCATCCATCACACAGAACCACCCCGCATCCGAGGTCAAGCGCGAACATCCCCCCGGCCCCGGGAGTTCCCCGCAACCCACCCCGTACCGCAATCCCATGGTTCAGTAGCAGGTGTGGATTGATCTAGCAACTAGATCGCCTGTTGCATTGGTCACAGTTGATAGAAGAAGCCCAAGGCCATCGATGACTGTTAAGGTTCCGTACTGGGTACCCGACGATTAATCGGCAGACTTCAACGAAGAGATCGGGGATCAAGCATGATCAGACGTGCATCAAGGATCGCGTTGGCTGCCACGTTCAGTGCGATTTCTGCTGTGGCTTTCGCTGTTCCGGCCCAGGCCGATCAGGTTGACCTCTTCGAAAACCCCGGCTTCAGCGGCGGCTACGACTACCGGACCACGCCGGACACCATGTTCTCCAACAACACATTCAACAACGGGCACGCCTTGGACAACGCAATCTCGTCTGTCGTCAACTTCGGTTCGACGGCCCGGCTGTGTACTGGTAACAGCTACACCGGATCATGCTTCAACCCTCCCCCGAACGGCGGCGGGAACCTGAACGCAACCTTCAACGACCAGTTCTCCTCCATCACCTTCTAGGTATCGTTGACCGGATAGCGGAATCCGCTTAGCGCTACGGGGGTAAGGCGCGCTTAGTGAGTTTCGGTAAGGTGACGGTTTAGCGGGTGACATGCGAGTGTGACGGCGACGTCGCTGATGTGGCGTGGGGTCCCGACTGACGGAAAGAGTTCCGAGCGGTTCTTTTTCCGGGGACTCCACGCCTGTACCCAGCACCGCTAGGTTGGCATGGCCTGCCCGTGTCACCCGCAACAACAGCTCCCCATCAGTAGAATTAAGGTACTCGGTCGACGATCTTCGCTAATCGCGGAGGCGGCACCACCTGGTGTTTCGATTGACCAGCAGACCTCACGAGAGGCACTCACTCATTGTGTCTCCGGACGCACTGCCTCTCTTACGGACGCCGAAATAGGGTAGACTTGCATGAAGATATCGTTTGCCGCCATCACAAAAGCGCTACCCCCGCTGCTCGTCATGGGAGTTCTCGCTGGCGGATGTTCCAGCGCGGCGAAGACAACAACGGCTGGCGAACCCGAAATCACACAACTCCTCGACGTCAGTAGCCTTGCAAACTTCTCTTTCCCGCTTGACCCATATCGGAGTTTGCCATGGCAGGATGGCGCCATCCAGCAAGCCGAGCATCTATTGGTGGAGCGTTGCCTTCTGCCCTTCGGGCTCGAGGCCCCTACGCCGGCGAAGCTCATCCCTGTACGGGACATCCACGTCGAACGTCGGTACTCGCTCGTACCGGCAGCTGATGCCGCCCGCTACGGCTGGAAGATGCCACCGAAGGCAGATCAGCCCGATGACAAGCCTTCAGAGGAGTTGTTGTCAGGTGAAGTCAAGGCAGTTTTGAGTGGCCGAGGCCCATCCACATACAATGGACGCGCCGTTCCCAAGGGCGGGTGTTATGGCGAGGCGCGACGAACTCTCGGTACAGATATCGATCCTGAGCGGCTTACAGACGATCTCGATTTCCGGGCACTCGATATGACGAAACGTCACAGCCGAGTCGTCGCGGCAACCCGGCAATGGAGTTCATGTATGAAGTCCGCCGGATTCGACTACTCAAGTCCCGAGAACGCGGTCGCTGACCCCATGCTACAAGGGGAGACGACCTCAGAGGCCGAGATCAGAGTAGCGAGCGCTAGCGTCGACTGTGCCACAAAAGCTGACCTCCTCGCCATCAGCCTTACCGTCGATGTAGCGTATCAGGAACGCCTGCTCGAGGAGAACGCGTCGACGCTCGCAGCCATCAAGGACGCCCGCGAAAAGGCACGTCGAAAGGCGTCGGAGATTCTCAATGGGGGCTAGGCGGGGCGTCACCGCAGATGGCTCCCCGCTCGCCCGCCGCCGCCGCGTGGTGATGATGGTAGCTATCAGCGCCACATTATTGTCGGTGGCCGGTCTAGCTGCGTCGTCGATGATTCAGTCGCCGCAGCAAGCCGTGGCTGACGCGAGAGGCCCGGGTCCCACCGTGCTAACCGCAGAGGTCGAGCACAGGACGTTGACGGACACCGTCATCATCCGTGGGTCGGTGGCTGGGAGTCGCACAGTCGAGGTGCAGCCGGCCACCGTTGAGGGGCGGACGCCCATCGTCACTGCGGTGCGCATCAAGGTCGGCGCGTCCGTCGCGGCTGGCGACGTCGTAATGGAGGTTTCAGGACGTCCGATCATCGCTCTACCCGGAGTTAAACCCGCCTACCGCGACCTGTTGCCGGGGTCGAAGGGCGAGGATGTCAGACAACTCCAAGCAGCGTTGAGGTCGCTCGGGTACAAGCCGGGGAAATTAGACGGTGTGTTCGGACCGGGAACGAAGAACGCACTCGCCGACTTTTATGTGGACCTGGGGTTCGAAGCCACCACTACAAGCACAACAGATGAGTCGGCGATCGCGGCCGCTGAGGACGCCGTCGTCCAAGCCGATCGGGCCGTCGAGGACGCGCGGGATGTTCGGGCCAGGGCCAAGCAGGCCGCGGTCGGAACTACCTCGAAGGCGTTGGCTAGAGCGGAGGAGGACGCGCTGCGCGCACGGCGACACCTAGCCGAGCTCGAGAGGGTGAGTGGGACGATGTTGCCTCTCTCCGAGGTCGTCTTCCTGCCTGCGTTCCCAGCCCGTGTTGAGAAGCTCTCGGCTCAAGTTGGTGCGACAATCAAGGAGGCGCCCCTGGTTTTGTCGAGCGGCGACCTCGTGGTAAACGCCTCGGTCAACGCCGTGCAGCGGCAGAGATTGAAGGTCGGTATGCCGACGAAGATTGATTCGGAGGCCTCTGAGGGAACGAACTCGGGCAAGATATCGGCCATAGGTGAGTTGTCGGCTTCTTCCCCCGACGGCGGGTTCAGTCATCCGGTGACCATCAAGCCAGACGAACCACTACCGTCGAACTTGAGTGGCCAAGAGGTGCGGCTGTCGATAGAGACAGCGACAACAGGTGATCGGGTCCTCGTCGTTCCGCAATCGGCTGTGTTCTCAGTCATCAATGGATCCTCCGCAGTTCTACGTCAGGACGCTCACGGCCCCCTGACAAAGATCATTGTTAGCGTCGATGCTAGCGGTGACGGATACACGGCGGTCACTCCAGCCAACGAGGGACACCTGAAGCCGGGTGACCGTGTGCTGGTAGGTGATACATCTCTGTTTCCGGATCTGCAATGACCCAAAACAGCCCGCCTTTGGTGGAACTCTGTGGCGTTGCGATGACATACGCGGGCCCTCCTCCGGTGGACGCTTTGAAGGCCACCGACCTCAAGGTGGCTCGGGGCGAGTATGTAGCCCTGATCGGACCTTCTGGCTCCGGGAAGTCGAGCTTGCTCAACATCATTGGGCTGCTTGATCGCCCGACGCAGGGGACCTATCTGCTGGACGGGAGGGACGTCGATCGGCTTTCTGAAAGCGCGCGGGCGGCCGTTCGTGGCTACAAGATTGGCTTCGTCTTTCAGGCGTTCCATCTACTGTCACATCGAACGCTGGAAGACAACGTTGCCCTCGCAATGCTGTACCGGGGTACACCGCCTTCTGCTCGCCTTTCTACTGCCCGCGCCGCTCTGCACCGGGTCGGGCTCGGGCACCGTTCCGGCGCATTGCCGACCCAGCTTTCGGGCGGAGAACGACAACGGGTGGCCATTGCACGTGCCGTGGCCGGCGAGCCACCGCTGTTGCTTTGCGATGAACCCACCGGCAATCTCGACAGTCGAACGGCTGATAGCATCATGAATCTCATCACGGATCTTCACCGTTCTGGCCTAACAATTGTAATGATTACGCACGACCTGGACATCGCGGCGCGTGCGGGGCGAGTGGTCTCGATCCGAGACGGTAAGGTCAGAGAGGGTTTGGTGAGTTCCCCGTGAAGAGGCAGCCACCGTCAGGCCAAGAGAAGTCAAGGTTCGGCGTGCGTGACCTACTTGCGGAGTCGCTCGCCGGAGTCTTACAACGTCCTGGCCGCACGGTGCTCACCATGCTGGGCACGGTCCTCGGCGTAGGCGCATTTGTCGCGGTTCTGGGGCTTACCAGTACGGCCAGCGGTCAAATTAGCGAACACTTCAATGCACTGGTGGCGACCGAGGTTGTCGTCAAAGGCGCAGACAATCCCGACACAGTCACGGGAGACCTGGCCTTCCCGGAGGATGCTGACGGACGGGCCGAGCAGTTGCGAGGTGTACGGCGTGCGGGCCTTGTCTGGCCGCTTCCTGAGAAGCTCACCAAAAGCTTGCGCGGCTCATTGCTGCCTGGGACGCGTTCGGTTGAGAATCTGCCTGTGCTGGCTGCGTCGGCAGGGTTTCTCCCAGCCAACCGGCCCACTGCCTGGACGGGACGCCTCTTTGACCGCGGACACGAGGATCGCCGAGACCGGGTTGCTGTTCTCGGTGTCGGTGCCGCCCGGCAACTTGGCATCTATTCAATCGCAGGTATGCCGGCCATCTTTGTCGATGGCGTCCCATTCGCTGTCATCGGTGTCTTGCAGGACGTCGACCGCAACACCGAACTGCTTTCCGCTGTTGTGCTTCCAAGCCGGACTGTCGAACTCCTCTGGGGCAAGCCGGAGGCGACGAACTCCGTCATAATGCGAATCGACACCGATATGGGCGCTGCGGCAACCGTAGCCGGTCAGATCGCCGTTGCCCTACGCCCGGATGATCCGATGCTGTTTGCCGTGGTGCCGCCACCTGATCCACGCCAACTACGTGATTCGGTCGACTCCGACCTTGACGCCTTCTTTCTCGTCCTAGCAGGAATCTGCTTACTCATCGGAACGATTAGCATCACGAACACCACGTCCGTCGCGGTACTGGAGCGGCTATCAGAAATCGGCCTGCGCCGCTCGCTGGGCGCCCGCCCTGCACATATTGGAGGACAATTCTTAACTGAGGCGGCGATCGTCGGCACCATTGGTGGCCTCATCGGTACTGCCCTTGCAGTTCTTGCCGTGGTTTCCGCAGCAGCCGCTCAACGCTGGACGCCTTTGCTCGACCCTTGGTTGGTGTTACCCGCCCCGTTACTCGGTACAGTGATTGGCGTCCTGGCCGGGATCTATCCGGCTATGCGCGCTGCCAGCGTGCAACCGGTCAGTGCGTTGCAGCGCTGAGACTCGGAGCGCTACGTCTGCGGTGACCGCCCCAAGCGTTGGCTTGCGGCGGCCTTCAGGCGGCAGCTGTAGCGCGCAGGAGTTTTCCTTTGTAGAGAATCTCGGGCGCCCGTCTCGAGAGTAGGGCCACAGCTATTAGCGGCCGGCTCTGCTTGAGAGATCGCGTCTTCCATCGTCGCAGCTCGTCAACGCCTGGCGCTCATTCAGGGAAAACTTGGCGCCCGTCAACCCCCGCAACACAATAGGGCGAGCTATGTGGCGGTCATCACAAGTATTTTGGTAACCGAAGTCGATCGATGACTGTTAGTTTCTATTTATGGGCGCCCGACAGTTTTCCGTCTTGTCGACTCACGAAGAGATCGGGGAATCGAGCATGATCAGACGTGCATCACGAATTGCGCTTGCCGCTGCCCTTGGTGTAGCAACTACGGCGGCTCTCGCAATCCCTGCCCACGCAGCCCAAATCAACCTCTTCGAGAATGCGAACGCCAACGCCGGCGGCGGAGGGTTCGACTACAGGACCACCCCCGACAGCACCTTCGCCAACAACACGTTCGACAATGGTAACCCCTTGAATGATGCGATTTCGTCGGTCTTCAACTATGGCTCGACGGCAAGGCTGTGTACCGGCTTCGACTACACGGGGTCCTGCATGGCCAATATCCCCAGTGGCGGTATCATCAACTTGAGCACCGGCCTCAACAACGCCTTCTCCTCCATCAACTTCTAGCTGCCAGGTTCGTCGTCGGAAGCCCTGAGCAAGCAGATCAGGAATTCGTTGAGGCGGCCTACCGGCAGTCGCCGTCTGGACTTGATTAATTGCTCGCTCGCAATGCGATAGGCATTTGGGTGCCGCTAGTACTTCAGCCATCTGAATACTAGCGGCACCCAGTGTGTGACCGACCTCGCGAGCCTTTTCGCCGGGCTGACACCTGCATTCAGCCTCATTGTTATCGCTCTACCCCTTTGGGTGGCGAAGTAGTGACATTCCGCCACCCTGCCCAGGACCAGTCTCACAAACCTCACCCAACAAGGTGCAGGACACCCGTTGGCCGGTGGCCCTCGTAGCCCGGCTACGCTCCGTTCACGTGATGAGGTCGCTTTCGTCGCGGCTGTCTGCTGTTATCAACGCAACGTTCGTCGGGCGAGGGATCCTGCGGCTGTCGGCGTCGCGAGACTCCGGAGGGCCCTACCCAGCTCGACCTGACGGTGCCCTTCGCTACTAACGACAACTCCGATCGACGGACAGGGAAGTCGAACGTCATGGGATTTGACGCGCCTGGTCGACGATGGCGATCCTCGTCCGGGAAACGGCGCCCACCACCTCGTTCAGTGCGGGCCTCGGGCCCTCCTGGGGGAACCACCGCGTTCCGGGTGCGGCCGGTCCGGGGTTCGACGCTGGGCCCACCTTGACCTCGCGGGCGCCCAGATACTCGTGGGTCGTTGCGTCGAAGATGAGTTCCAAGCGGAATCCGTCGTTCGTGACCGCGACGGCGACGCCGGGCCTCCCTGCGGGGTCTACTGCACCCGGAAGCATCTCGACGCCCGAAATGGTCGCGAGCGTGTCGAACACCGCAGCCAGCGCCTCCGGGGGCACGTACCCTTCCTGGATGAGGTCGCCGGCCCGCCTGAACATCCACGGTCCGACGGGGCTGTCACCCGGGCTGTCCGCCGCCAGGTACTCGCGCATCGCGTCCTTTTGGGTAGGAAGGGATCCTAGATACGCGGGCACGCAGTCCGGCCCCGGGCGTGAGCAGGAGGCGCCCAGCACCACGTGAAGGTCGGGCAGTCCCTGGTGGCCGGGGTCGTAGGCCTTCTCGTCGAGCCACCCGTCGCGAGTGCCGTCCACCGATTTCCATGCCTGTCGGTGCTTACGGACCGGTGGAACGTAATTGTCACCGTCGTACCCTTGGAATGCGACGACGGACTCGACATACACGAACTGGTCAGGTCGGGGGGTAACGGCGGGTGTCTCTCGCGCCTGCGCGGCAGCGAGCTGCAGCACCATACGGGCATCGGCTGGCGGACCGGCGACGTCGGGACCGGGCTCGCGCTGGTCGACGGTCGCGAGCCCGACGACGATGGCAAGCGCCAAACCGGCCGCTGGCGCCAGCCGCCACGCCCACCGGGTCGTCAGTCGTGCCCGGCGGACATGGTGTGACGGCGCTGTTGCCGGGGTCGTGGCCTCGGCGAGGAGTTGGGCCCGGGCGCGGGCCATCGCGTTTGGTCCCGCCGACGGCATGTCGGCACGAAATCTGTTCATAAGGTCAAGGTCACTCATCGTCACTCCCGTTCATAAGGTTGAGCTCTGGATGGTCGCGCAGTGCCTCGCGGATACGGCGGCGAGCGCTGTGTAGCCGAGACCGGACCGTGCCGACCGGGATGCCGAGGGCTCGGGCCACCTCCGGGTAACTCAGCTGCGCCTGACCGACGAGGGTCAGCACCTCCCGCTCCCGGACGGACAGGCGGGCGAGCACCGTGGCGAGCTTGCGGACGTGGTCCTCGGCGGCGACGCGGGCCAGTACCCCATCGGTGTCGTCGAGCACGGGATCGAGTCCGGTGCGGGCGAGAGCACGGTACTGGCGCACCTCCGTCCGCTGTTCTCGATGTAGAAGATTGGCGGCGATCCCGTACAGCCAGGGACGGGCATCGGTCTGCGAGACGTCGTAGCCCTCCCTCCTACGGAACGCCACCAGGAACGTCTCCCCGACGAGATCGTCGGCGACCGAACGACCGATCCGGCGGGCCAGATACCGATGAATGGCCTCGGCATGCCGGTCGAAGATCTCAGCGAACTGCTCCGGCTCAGTCCAGGAGGACCGGATCAGCTCGTGATCGCCGGCCATACCCGTCATGTCCTCGATATGAACCACACCTGCTGTCATCGCCACCTCGGGGGACACAGCGCGGCCCGCTCGCCGGCCGCAGCATCTATTGGATGGGTCATCGGCTCTCCCCTGAGGGTGTCGGAGTCTGTCACCCGTTATTGCCCGATCGAGCCAAACCAGTTCGGTTGCTCAGGCTTCCGCCATCCGGGTTTGCCGACCAGCCCTGGCCGAGGCGTTCTTCGCCACCCTCAAGCGTGAGCTCGACGTCGACCACCGCCGTTGGGCCACCGAGACCGACGCCCGCCGCGACGTGTTCCGGTGGATCGCCTTCTACAACCACCGGCGCCGCCACTCCGCGCTGGGTTACCTCAGCCCCGCCGACTACGAACAAACTCTCGGCCCGACTACCCTGCACCCGATCGCGTCATAACCCGGTGTCCACATCCCGGGGGAACCTCGACACCACCATCGGCCGACAGGCGGTGGCGAGCCACCCGGCCAGCCGCGTCGACACCGACTGACTCAACACCGCCCGGCCGACGCGGACGTGCGCCTCCTCGCCCGCGCGATCTCGAAATGCGCGATGACGCCGGCCGTGTCACGCCTGGGACGCGCCCTCCAGCGACATACGGACCTTTGCGTGGGACAGCAGCAACGCCGCGGTGGCCCGCACCGCCTCCTTCGCCATCTTCTTGAATATGTAGATGTAGGTTTCCGCCGTGGTTACCGGGCTGGCGTGCCCCATGTCGTGCTGGATCATCTTCAGGTCAACCCCAGCGGCCGAGGCCAGTCCGGCAGCGGCGTGCCGCAGGTCGTGCAACCGCACCGGTGGCAACCCGAGTTGCTTGACCAGCTTCGCGAACCGGCGGGTCACCCAATCGGGGCTGACCGGGCGGCCATTCGCGTGCACGAAGACCCGTCCGTTCGGGGTCACCCCGCCGTTACGGCGCCGCTGCTCGTGCCACAACTCCCACAGCAGCTTCACGGTCGCCTCGTCGAGAGCCAGGGTTCGCACCCCGGCCGCCGACTTGGGCGGACCGATGTGCTCTCTCCCGCCGATGACGATGACCTGTTCCCTGATCGTCAGCTCCCCGGCGGCCAGGTCGATGTCCTCCCAGCGCAGGCCCGCCATCTCGCCCCGACGTGGGCCCCGCAGCGCCACCAGCCACCACAGAACGAACATCCGGTCGTCGCGTACCGCCTCCAGGAACTGCGCCAGGTTGTTCAGGTCCCACACGGCCACCCGCGGACGCAGGCCGGTCTCACGCCAGACCGCCTCGTGCTCGTCATCCCAGACCACCGCATGCGGACGCGCCCCGTTCGGTAGCCGCAGGTTCCGGGCAGGGTTGTAACCGACGATGTCCTGCCGTCTCGCCTCCGACAACGCGCTGCGCAGGACGGCTCGAATCCAGCTCACGCTGCCCGGCGAGATCAGCCGGCCACCACGTACAACCTGGCGAGAGATCGCGTCCATCGCCCGCTGAACGGTCTTCGTGCGCAGCTTGCTCAACCGGAAGTAGCCCAGGTGCGGGATCAGGTACTTCTCCACGATGCTGCGGTAGTTGAGCACCGTCGTGGGCCGCAACCGGCCCTCCAGTTCCGACAGCCAGAAGCGCAGCCAGCGTCGCACCGTCCACGTCCGCCCCACCGCCTCCGGCCCCGGCACCTGCGCCAGCTCCCAGCAGGCCCGCTCCGCCTCAGCCAGGGTGGCGAACCCACCCCTACGCGCCCGTTCACGACCGCCGTCAGGCCCGGGTACCTGCAAAGAGAAGTACCAGCGGCCGTGGCGGAAATCTGCCAGCCGAGCACAGCCGGCCCCGAACTGCTTACCGGTCACTTCGTCACGGCAACCGCACCGTCGGTATACCCGACCCGGCCCCTCGGAGACGCGCATCACCGACACCACCCGAAGGCGTCGCCGCACCCACGGGGGAGGTGGCCCCAATCTCTTGGGCAGATCCGGTCTTCAACGGTCCGGCCCCAGGGACGGACATTACACTCGTAGCCTTTGATTTCACCGTTTCGCTGCAAAATCTATCCCAACAGTTAGATATGCATCTAACTAAGGACCAAAGGACTAGAGATCGAACTCTCTTTCGCACGCACCTTCTCGATCCGCTGCTCGCTAGTGCGATCGACCAGCTCAGCGGGGCTACACAGAGCCTTGTACGTGGGTCACAGGCGTGACTCACACGTGACTCACATCGCGCCAGGGAAGATAGCTGGTGGGCTATCTTCCCTGTTCAAGAAGGCGCGCCCGAAGGGATTCGAACCCCTAACCTTCTGATCCGTAGTCAGATGCTCTATCCGTTGAGCTACGGGCGCAGTTGCCGGGCCAGTCTACACACCAACCTCAGCGCGGAGACTCCGGGATTCGAACCCGGGAGGGGCTTTAAGACCCCAACCGCATTAGCAGTGCGGCGCCATAGACCAGACTAGGCGAAGTCTCCCTGTGGTCCCACCAGACCACGTCGGTCGAGGATACAGGGCAGCGACCCGGCGGGGCAAAGCGACTTCCCGGGCAGACCCCGACCCGCCCGGGCCGGCCCCGCCACGCCCCGCGCGGCCGGCGGCACGACCTCCGCCGATTCCTGTTCGGTGCCGATCCGCCACCGAGACTAGGCTCACGTGCTATGGAGGAGCAGTCGCCCACCGAGCCGCCCCGCCGCCGCCCGGAGCCGAAGTCGACGCACCGCTCCGGCCCGACCAAGGCCGCCTTCGCCTCCGCTCCCGACCCTGAGACGGAGACGGCCGACCAGTCCCCGGCTCCGCCCCGCCCGCGCGCTCGTAAGACCCCTCCGACAGTGCTCTTCCAGCCACCGGCTGAACCGGAGCCGCTGCCACCCGGACGGCCTCCCGCCCGCACCGCGCAGTCGTCCGGAGCAGTCACGCAGCCGGATCCCGCCACACCGCCGTCGGCCACGGGGCGGGCCGACCGGGTTCCGCCGGCCATGGCGACGCCGACCCGCCCACAGACCGCCGACACCGCCCCCACGTCCGACGCCCCGGCCCCGGCCCCGGCCCCGGCCCCGGCAGGAGGATCCGACGAGGTGAACGCAGCCGGAACGGCCGTCCCGGCAACCGATCCGGCCAACCCCGCGGGCGCGGAGCCGACCGCCGACACCGCCACGCAGAGCGTGGCCGGAACGGGGGCCGGGTCCAAGATCACCGCCAAGAAGGCCGGCCCGGCGAAGAAGACGGCCGCCAAGAAGACCGCCGCAGCCAAGAAGACCGCCGCAGCCAAGAAGACCGCCGCAGCCAAGAAGACCGCCGCAGCCAAGAAGACCGCCGCAGCCAAGAAGACCGCCGCAGCCAAGAAGACCGCCGCAGCCAGGAAAGCGACCACCACGACCAAGGCGGCCGCGAAGAAGACCAGCACCGCGAAGAAGGCCACCGCTGCGGAGAAGGCCACCGCCGCGAAGAGAACCACCGCCGCGAAGAAGACCGCCACCAAGTCGGCCGCCGCGGCTACGGCGGCCGACACGGACTCCGGCGAGAAGACGGCGGTACCGTCCACCGCCGCGCCGGGAACAGCGACACCGTCTCCCAGCCCCAGCCCCAGCGGCTTCACCAACAGTGCCGTGAGTGAGATCACGGCTCCCGCCGATGCCGACACCGTCGAACCGACCAGCACGGCAGGGCCGACCCGCCCAGTCCAGGAGGAGACCCACGTCGGCGAGCCCGGCGCTCAGGAAGCCGGAGCCGATTCCGCGGCGAGCGGCACACCGAGCGAGTCCACCGGCATCGGTACGTCGTACCCGGTCGGCACGCCCAACGCGATCGTCCCGGCGGATCGGGCGGCTTCGGGGCGTACTCCTGGACCGCAGGCACAACCGTCGACGATCCGGCAGATTTTCGACCACCCCGGCTACGCACCCGAACTGCTCGCCCTGGCCGCGGTACGCGGGCTCGGCCCGGAGGCCGGGGCCTGGGCGGCCTGGGTCCGGGCCGCCTACCCCGGTGCCAGCGCCGAGGGTCTGGTCCGACTGGCCACCCGGCGGTACGTCCGACTCGCCGCCGCCGGTGGGGCCCTGTCTACGGCGACCGGGATGCTCGCCCCGCTCGCCGAGCTGGCCGCCGTCACCTGGGCGCAGGCCGGCCTGGTGCTGCATCTGGCGGCCGCGTACGACCATGATCCGAGCCGACCGGAGCGGGCCGCCGACCTGCTGGTACTGACCCGGGTCCACCCGGACGTGCCGAGTGCCCGGGCCGCGCTGGCCGCCGCCGAGGCGGCGATCACCGGCCGGCGGGAAGATCCGCGACCGGCCGCCGACGACGGTTCGACGGAAAACGTCGACGCGGAACCGGGCCGGCTGACCGAGGCGGGCTGGCGGCTGGGTGCGCCGATCGTCGCCCGGACCGCGAACTGGCTGGCGCTGCGGCTCGCCGTACGGCGGCTGCCCGGGGCGATGACACTGGCCGCCGCGATGCTGAGTTCCGCCAACACCGAACGGCTCGCCGCCCGGGCAATCGGGTACTACCGCTCGGGAGCCGGCTGGTCGGACGCTGCCGGGCGTCCGGCGGTGACAGTCGGAGGCGAGTCACCCGACTACAGCCAGTCGAACCACTCCTCGGGCAGCAGCGCGTAGCCGACGAAGGCGACCACGTCCAGCAGGGTGTGCGCTACCACCAGCGGCAGCACCCGCCTGGTACGCAGGAAGAACAGCGCGAACACCACGCCCATGACCGCGTTGCCGACGAACGCGCCGAAGCCCTGGTAGAGGTGGTACGAGCCGCGCAGCAGCGCGCTGGCGGCGATGACGGCGCCGATCCGCCACCCCATCTCCCGCAGCCGGGTCATCAGGTAGCCGACCACGACGACCTCTTCGAGGATCGCGTTCTGCGCGGCGGAGAGGACGAGCACCGGGACCGCCCACCACAGGTCGGGCAGGCTCGCCGGGACGACGTTGGCGTTGATGCCGAGCTGCGCGGCGATCCAGAAGAGGCCGAGCCCGGGCAGCCCGATCGCGGCGGCCAGCGCCGCGCCCCAGGCCAGGTCCCGGCCGGGCCGCTGGCCGTCCAGGCCGAGCACCTCCCGGGCACCCCCCGGACCCTGCTCGGGCAGGGCGTCCCGGGCGAGCAGCCCGTCGCGGTCCAGGGTCCGGTCCCGGTCCATCAGGTGTACGGCGAGCAGCACCGGCACGAGGGCGAAGAAGATCCCGAGGAGCTGATACGTGAGGTCGAGCCAGGGTCGCGCCGACTGGGAGGCGTTCAGCGTGGCGTTCTGCTCGGACAGCGGCCGGTCGGCGGTGAGCCGGGCGACGATGGTGACCGCCGAGTAGACGGCGGACTGCCCGAGGGACAGCCCGAGGACCAGGAGCACCTCGGTGCCCAGCACGCGGCGGGAGAGCGGGCGGGCGAGATCAACCGTCACCCGACAACTGTGCCCGATCGGGCCGCCTGGCGGGAGCGTCCGCACCGGTGTCCCTGACCCGACCACCCGGCGGAGGGGCGGCTCCGCCCGACGTCACAGCGGGGGAGTCGGTTCTCCGACAAGAGGCGATAGACCGTCAATCGCACATTCTGTGCGACCGGCACTGACTCACGGTATTCATTCTTATCCGCGCAGTGGCCCCGACCGAGAAGGTGTCATGGACAACCTCGCACAGCTGTTGAAGGAGAGCTGGACCCTCGTCGAAGATCGGCGGGACAAGGTCGCGGGATACTTCTACGCCCGGATGTTCCTGTCCGATCCCGCCCTGCGCACATTGTTTCCGGTGCAGATGGAGAGCCAGCGGGACCGGCTGCTGGAGGCGATCGTGACCGCCGTCCAGACCATCGACGACCCCGAGAACTTCGACGAGTACCTCCGCTCGCTCGGCCGCGACCACCGCAAATACCACGTCAAGCCGGAGCACTACGACACCATGGGCGCCGCGCTGCTGGCCGCGCTGCCGGAGGTCGCGGGCGAGCACTGGACCGTCGAGTACGACCAGGCGTGGCGGGACGCGTACCGGGTGATCGCCGAGCGCATGCAGGCCGGCGCGGCCGACGACCCGAACCCGCCGTTCTGGCACGCGGAGGTGATCGGCCACGAACGGCGGGGCAGCGACATCGCCGTACTGACCTGCCGGCCCCTCCAGCACCACCTGCCCTACCGGGCCGGCCAGTACGTCAGCGTCGAGGTGCCGCGCTACCAGCCCCGCCTCTGGCGGACGTACTCGATCGCCAACGCCCCGCGCGCGGACAACACCCTCGACTTCCACGTCCGGGCGGTCGGTGCCGGATGGGTCTCCAGCGCCCTGGTCCGCCGGGTCAAGGTCGGTGACCTGCTGCGGGTGGCCGCCCCGATGGGCGCGATGACGCTGGACCGGTCCTCCACCCGGGACGTGCTCTGCGTGGCCGGCGGCGTCGGGCTCGCCCCGATCAAGGCACTCGCCGAGGAACTGGCCGGATACAACCGCATTCGCTGGATGCACGTCTTCGTCGGCGCGGCCGGGCGCGACGACCTGTACGGGCTGACCGAGCTCCAGGCACTCGCCGCGCAGCACCCGTGGCTGTCGGTCATCCCGGTGTGCGGCGCGGATTCCGGCTTCGACGGCGAACGTGGCGAGATCACCGACGTCTTCGCCCGCTACGGCCCGTGGACCACCCACGACTGCTACGTCTCCGGATCGGCCGCCCTGGTCCGCTCCGCGCTCCGCACGCTGGCCGCCGACGACGTGCCCCCGGAGAACATCCGGTACGACGCCTTCGGCGACCTCTAGACACCCTCCCTCTCCCCCCAAGCCGGGTCTCCGTGTCCTACCCGTAGGGCACGGAGGCCCGGCTCCCCTTTCGGGGGTCGGCCGTCCGCGCTCAATAGCGCCAGGGGTTGCCGGTGTCCCGGTACTCCTCGATCGGCACCAGTGGGACCTCCGGGTCCATCCGGTCGACGTAGAGCCGACCCTCCAGGTGGTCGATCTCGTGCGCGACCAGTCGGGCCATGGCGAGTTCGAACGACGTGATCATGCGCTTGCCGTCCCAACGCGCGTGCTCGACGTCGAGCCGCAGCGGCCGGGCGACCAGGCCACGGAGATCGAACAGGGAGAGGCAGCCCTCGTACTGCTCGTCGGTCTCCAGCGCGGCGTCGACCACCCGGGGGTTGAGCAGTACGACCGGTTCGGCGTCCCGGTCCGGTGGGCGTACCACGGCGGCGGCCCAGGGGAGCCCGATCTGCGGTGCGGCGAGCCCGACCCCCTTGCTGAACGGGTGCAGCTCGTCGAGGCGTTCCAGAGCGACCCGGAGCCGGGCCACCACGTCCCGGGCGTTGGCGTCGTCCCGGGGCAGGTCGAAGTGCCGGGCCGGCTGGCGTAGCAGGTCCGCGCCGAGCTGCACGATGCCGGCGGCCCGCATCCGGTCACTGGCCCGGCCCTCCGCCGATTCCGGCGACGCGGCGGCGGGTGCGGCCGGCTGGGCCCGGTAGCGCCACTCCAGCCGGTACCGGGCGTTCAGCGGCGGGTCGTCGGTCGACCACTCGAAGAGCGCCCGGCCGCCCTCGTCGTGCCGGACCAGTGGCGTACGCAGCGGCCCCTCCTCGGCCGACAGCGACGTCTCCACGCCCCAGACCTGCGGCTCGAGGTCGAGCGGCAGGTCGAGCCGGAGCGCGAGCCGACGGGTGGGCAGCCGTACGGCGCGCTGGAACCACTGCCCCCACTTGTCCTGGTTGACCCGGTAGGAGTATTCGGTGGTGACCCGCTCGCCCGGATACAGCGGGAACCGGCCGTCGCCGTTTTCGAAGAGCAGCCACACCTCCTTGAAGGCGTCCCGGTCGTGCTTCTTGCGCCACTCCATCGGCTCGCGGCTGCCCTGGTCGTCGCAGAACGCCTGGAGGTCCAGCTCGGCGAAGGTCAGCGGGTTCTCCCGGTGGTGCCGGTTGGACCGGGCAGGGTCGTTGGGATAGCGGTCGACGGCGATCCGCACGAGGTAGCGGGTGACCGGCTCCGTTCCGGCGTTGTAGAGCGCCCGCCGGATCACGCAGCGGTACGCGCCCTCGTGGTAGGCGAGCGTGGCGGTCTCCTGCTCCACGATCAGTCCGGTGCCGGGCGGCATCCACTGCTCGGGCACGGGTGGGTCGCGGTGCGCGACGGCACTGGAGCGGGCCTGCCGCAGTTCGTCGTACTCCTGGAAGCGCTGCCAGATCGCTCCGGCGGCGCCGAGTACGGCCTCCGCGCGCCGGGCGAAGTCCTCGGTCGGCCGGTGCCGCCGGCCCTCGACATGGCTGACGTAGGAAGGGTCGAACCCCATCCGGGCCGCGAGCTGTTTCTTGGTCATGCCCCGCTCGACCCGCCGGCGGGAAAGCTCGGCCGCGAACGAGTCGGCAGCCCGCTCGATTGGCGTGGTCATCAGGATCCTCTGGCCGGGAATCTCAGTTTGCTGGCCGAGCCGGCCAGTCTGACAGAACTGGCGCGTTAACGACAATGGCTTGACATTCCGGTCTCCGTGGATGATCCTCCACAGCCCAACTCCCGATCCCAGTCAGATCCGCGACGTGTCGGGGGAAACATCCCGGGAAGACACCCCGGTACCCCCAACTCTGGTTAGCCTTGCCTTAGTAGGCTAGGGTGACGTTCGGTTGTCAGACGTGGGGGGTTGATCCAGGTGGTATCGAGGCAGACCAGTCCGGCTGCGGCCGTCGTGCCGTCCGCCTGCCCGCCCACCGGAACGCCACGAAACGGCGACCCAGCGTGACCGTCCTGATCGGCGACCGGGCCGCCGCACCACTGGCCCCGGTGACCGCCACGCTGCGCGCCGCCTTCGGCACCGACGAGCTGCCCGGCCTCGCGACCGGCCTGCTGGTCTCCGACGAGACCGGCTGGGCCCCGGCCACCGAGCTGGTCGACGGCACCCGGCTGCCCGAGCTGCTGGCCGTCACCCGGCACCGCTGGGGCGCCACCTCGCACACCGCCGCCGCACTGGCCTGGAAGTCCTACACCTACTGGCTGCTGCTGCCCGTGGTGCTCGGCTGGGCCTCCGCGCGCCGGGTGCCACTGCTGCGCCCGGACGACGTACTGGTCAGGTTCGAGGACCATCGGCCGCTGCTCACGCTCGGCATGCGCCGCTCCACCGAAATCGCCGTACTTCCCTCGGACCCACTGGCCCTCTCCGGCCTGCCCGAGGTGCGGGTCGTACTGGGCGAGGCCGAGCTGCTCGCCGCGCTGCGCGCGTCCCTGCTCGACGCGCACCTGACCCCGATGCTCGACTCGCTGCACCAGCAGGTCCGGGTCGGCACCCGTACGCTGCTCGGCTCGGTCGCCTCCGGCGTGGCGCACGGGGTACTGCGGGCGGCCGACACGCTGCCCGGCGGCTCCGCCGAGACGATCGGCGCACTGCTCGACACCCTGGGCGTGGCGGACCTGGTCGACCTGGTGCCCGGCCCGACCGGCGAACTGACCGTCCAGCGCAAGACCTGCTGCCTGGCCTTCACCCTGCCGCAGCCCAAGGTGTGCGCGGGTTGCTGCATCCGCACCTCCTGAGCACCCGTCCGCCGCCGAACCGGGCTCCGCCACCGCGGCGATCCCGGAGCGTCACCGTCAGCTGACGGAGCGTGGCGAGTCGACCAAGGGATCGACGCTGGACTGTTATCGCCCTGACATGCCGGGCGTACCTCCTCGGGCTATGTTCGGGAGGTCTGTAACGAAACGCCCCCGAACTGGTCACAACCGATGCCTGAAGTCACGAGTTCGGCTCGCACGAGTGCCCCAATTTTCCTACGGTCGTCGTAGATGGTTCACTCTGTCGGTCCAGTGCAGGTCGAGTCAGAGCGTGAGGGATCTACGCATGGCAGAAATAACTGGAGATCAGCGTATTCAGGAAGAGGTGCTCGAGGGCCTGGCCACAGCCGTCAACCACCGACGCTGGTTCGTCGAGCTGGCTCTCCCCTACCTTGGCGACAATCCGATCGAGATCGGTAGTGGCCTGGGGGACTACGCCATCGAGTGGGCACCGTTCCTGGAGCGGTTCACCGCGACCGAGGCTGACCCGGACCGGCTGGTCGCGCTCAAGGAGCGCCTCGCCAGCGAGCCGACCATCGAGGTGCGGCAGATGCTGCTGCCCAACACGGAGCAGGGCGACTACAGCGCCGCCGTCTCCTACAACGTGCTGGAGCACATCGAGGACCACGTCGGGGCGCTGCGCAGCATGCGCAATCTGGTACGACCCGGCGGGGCGATCGTGCTGATCGTGCCGGCCTTCGAGTTCGCGATGAGCCCGGCCGACATCGCCACCGGGCACGTCCGGCGCTACACGAAGAAGACCATGCGGGCCGCCCTCGAAGAGGCGGGCCTGGAGGTCGAGACGCTGCACTACGCCAACGCGCTGGGACTGCTCGGCTACTACATGGCGACCAGCGTCTTCCGGCTGATGCCCAAGGAAGGGCCGATGGTCAAGGTGTACGACACCCTCGTACTGCCGGTGACCAAGGCCGCAGAGCGGGTGGTCCGCCCGCCGTTCGGCCAGTCCGTCTTCGCGGTCGCCCGAGTGCCCGCCTGAAGCAACCACGGGCCACGGGCCGGCATCGGCGCACCATCTTCCGCCGGATGCCGGCCCCGCCGCCAGCCTCAGCCCTTGACCTGGTACGTCGGCCGGATCACCGCCCGGGCCAGGGTGTGGAAGGTCAGGTTGAACCCGACGTACGCCGGGCTCGCCTCCGGCGCGAGGTCGAGCTTCTCCACGTCGAGGGCGTGCACGGCGAAGACGTACCGGTGCGGGCGGTCCCCGGCCGGCGGCGCGGAGCCGCCGTACGTCTGCTCGCCGTAGTCGTTGCGCACGCTGAACGCGCCCGGAACACCGGCCGATGACGTCTGCCCGGCTCCCTGGGGCAGCTCGGTCACCTCGACGGGTACGTTGACCAGCACCCAGTGCCAGAACCCGCTGCCGGTGGGGGCGTCGGGGTCATAGCAGGTGACCGAGAAGCTCTTGGTCTCGGCCGGGAAGCCCGTCCAGGCGAGCTGCGGCGAGAGGTTCGCGCCACCGACGCTCGGGTGGGCGAACTCGGCGGCCATCGGCTCGCCGTTCTGGACGTCGTTGCTGGTCAGCGTGAATGTCGGAACGGTCGGCAGCAGCTCGTACGGGTCGGGTGGAACGGGTCGGTCGAGAGTCATCGCGAAGTCCTTTCCGCACAGCGGGTCGCTCGGGCCGGTGAACCGGCGCCGTGCCCTTTCTACCCGTTCGACGGGTAACCACCCGCGTGGACCTCGCGGCCTGCTCCGTACGTTCGCCACCCGTCACTCCTCAGGGCATCTCGGCCCGCCACTGCGCGGCCTCGGCGCCGGCGGGTCAGGGTTCGGCGTCCTTCGGTACCGCGTCGGCCGCGATCCGCAGCTCGGCGGCGGTGACGCCGGGCGGCGGTACGGCCGCGCGGCGGTGGATCTCGACCACCAGCGGGCGGCGCGGCTCCTCGACCCGGGCCAGATAGCCGCGGGCCGCCGCCAGTGCCTCGCAGTGCAGGACTCCGCAGCTGCGGCAGATCCCCTCGGCGTCCGCAGCGTGATCGGCGACGATTCGCCGGGCCACGAGGATGAGTCGGTTCCGCACCTGCACCGGGGTGAGCCGCAGCTCCATGGCGCCCTCGCTTCACTCCGTACGCCCATTCGGGCGTGACCGTCGCCAGCGGCCCCGTACCGCCGATTTCCACAGAAGATGTGCACGGAGAATCACCGTGCGATTACTACGCGTAGAGCGTAGGGGAACCCATCGCATAGCCGTCAACCGAGTGTGGGACATCTCCCAGGTACCGGAACAGACCCGCGCACCGAAGCCCCGTGTACCACATCCGACACATGATCAGGCCGTTGTCCACAGACGTCTTCGTTATCCACAGTCGTGCTCGCCGTGCGCCCAACGGCGTTGGCACCGAGGCAACAATCGCGGCATGTCTGACGTGTGTCGGAGGCAAGGGATAGAGAGGAGGAGAGTTTGTCCAGGGATCATGAGAGAGACCAGTTCGAACGGATGCGCCGTGTCGAACAGATCGAGCGGGACCCCTGCTCGTCGCACTGCCGACGGAGGTACGCAGGCACGCCTGGTGCGCGTCCGCCGCGCCGCCGTACTCCTCGACCCGATCGACACCCGAAAGGCGGGGCAACGGCAACGGCGTTTCCGGGCCGGCAGACCGGCGCGCACACAAGTTCACTTGCGGAGGGCGTGGGATTCGAACCCACGAGGACGTTGCCGCCCTACCGGTTTTCAAGACCAGCGCCATCGGCCACTAGGCGAGCCCTCCCGGGGCCGTGGTCGTCCATGGAACAGCGGTCCACGGCCGTGCCTAGTGTGCCATGGCCGGCGGTCGGCCGGGCGTAGCAGGTTGGGGGACCTCCGGCAGGATCCACGGCTGTACCCGGCAGGATCCACGGGCGTACCCGGCAGGAAAGCACCGACCTGATCGCGCGGGGTTTAACCAGCCGAACTCCGGGCCGAGGCTTGGGCCGGAAAGAGGATCGGGTAAGACTGGACCGATGAAGGCGATCACGATTCCCGAGCCGGGCGGACCCGACGCGTTGGTCTGGGCCGACGTGCCCGAGCCGATTCCGGGGCCGGACGAGGTGACGCTCGAGGTCCGGGCGAGTGCGGTCAACCGGGCCGACCTACTGCAACGCCAGGGACATTATCCGCCGCCGCCGGGTGCTCCGCCGTACCCGGGCCTGGAGTGCGCGGGCGTGGTCAGTGCGGTCGGTGCCGAGGTGACCGGCTGGAGTGTCGGCGATCCGGCCTGCGCGCTGCTCAGCGGCGGCGGCTACGCCGAACGGGTGGCAGTACCGGCCGGGCAGCTCCTGCCGGTACCGGAGGGGGTCGACCTGGTCGACGCGGCGGCACTGCCCGAGGTTGCCTGCACGGTCTGGTCCAATGTGGTCCAACTGGCCCGGCTCGGCATCGGGGAGACCCTGCTCGTGCACGGCGGCGGCAGCGGCATCGGCACCTTCGCGATCCAGCTCGGTACGGCCCTCGGCGCCACCGTGCTGGCCACCGCCCGGGGCAACAAGCACGACCGGCTTCGCGAGTTGGGCGCCAGCGGGGTCATCGACTACGCCGAGGAGGACTTCGTCGAGGCGACGAAGCGGCTCACCGACGGCCGGGGCGCCGACGTGATCCTGGACATCATGGGCGCCTCCTATCTGGGCCGCAATGTCAAGGCGTTGGCCACCGGCGGTCGGATCGTGGTGATCGGCCTCCAGGGTGGCCGCAAGGGCGAACTGGACCTGGCCGCACTGCTGGCCAAGCGGGGTTCGGTGGCCGCGACCGCACTGCGGTCCCGGCCCGCCGTGGAGAAGGCCGCGATCGTCCGGGGCGTACGCGAGGAGGTCTGGCCGCTGATCGAGTCGGGCTCGGTCCGTCCGGTGATCTACCGCCGGCTGCCGATGTCGGAGGCGGCCGAGGCGCACCGGATCGTGGACTCCAGCGACCACATCGGCAAGGTGCTGCTCACGGTCGACTGAATCACCTGGTCCGTCACGCGCACAGCCGGCGGAGCACCGGATCAGCCGGCCGGGCCCGGCTCCGGAGGTGGGGCGGGCAGCATCCGGCGCGGGCCGGAGCCCTCGGCGGCCAGCTCGTCGTGCGGGTTGTAGAGGTTGCAACTGCGCAGCGACAGGCAGCCGCAGCCGATGCAGTTGGTGAGATCGTCGCGCAGCCGGATCATCAGGTCGATCTTCTCGTCCAGCCGGCGACGCCACCTCGCGGAGAGCCGCGCCCAGTCGGCCCTGGTCGGGGTACGTCCGTCCGGCAGCTCGGCGAGCGCCCCCCGGATGTCCTCCAGTGACACCCCGAGCTGCTGTGAGATCCGGATGAACGCCACCCGGCGCAGCTCGGCCCGGTCGAAGCGCCGCTGGTTGCCTCCGGTACGCCCGGCCCGGATCAGCCCGAGCCGCTCGTAGTAGCGCAGCGCCGAGGTCGCCACGCCGGAGCGGGCGGCCAACTCCCCGATGGTCAGGGTCTCCTGCCGCACGGCGATCCCCCTCACAGACGGTCGGACCGGATCGACAGCTACCCCGGAACCGGATCGACAGCTATCCCGGCAAAGGTCTTGAGTTGAAGCGAACTTCAACTTGCAGGGTAGAGGCATGACCACGACAGCCACCGCAGCGGGGCGTATCCGCCCGTCCGCGCCGCAGGTCCGGTGCTCCAGCCTTCCGGCCGCACTCGCTCCGCTGCTACGCAGGCTGACCGGTGACGAGAAACACGCGCCCAGCGCACACTCGACCCTCGACGTGCTCTGGGTGCTCTACGACCGGATCCTCCGGGTCTCCCCGGCGACCGCCGACGACCCCGACCGGGACCGTTTCCTGCTCTCCAAGGGTCACGGACCGGCCGCCTACTACGCGGTGCTCGCCGCGAAGGGGTTCGTCCCGGAACACTGGCTCGACGACCTGGCCGGCCCGGAGAGCCGGCTCGGCCACCACCCGGACCGGGTGCTGGTCCCCGGGGTCGAGATCGGCACCGGCTCGCTCGGCCACGGCCTCGGGCTGGGCGTCGGCACCGCGCTCGGGCTCCGCGCCCAGGGCCTGGACCGGCCCCGGGTGTACGTCCTGCTCGGCGACGCCGAACTCGACGAGGGATCGAACCACGAGGCGATGGCGTACGCCGGCGCCACCGGGCTGGGCACGCTCACCGCGATCGTGATCGACAACCAGTCCGCCAGCCACGGCTGGCCGGGAGGGATAGCCAGCCGGTTCACCGTGCACGGCTGGTCCGCCAGCACCGTCGACGGCCGGGACCACGACGCGATCGAGATCGCCCTCACCGCCTACCGACCGGACCGGCCGCACGTGGTCGTCGCGGTCGTCGAAGCCAAGGAGTGACCGACGCGATGCGCGACACCTTCGTCAACACCGCCACCGCGCTGCTGGACGACGATCCGCGTACCGCGGTCGTGCTCGCCGACATCTCGGCGTCGAGTTTCGGGCCCGCCGCCCGGCAGCACCCGGACCGGGTACTCAACGTCGGGATCCGGGAGCAGTTGATGGTCGGAGTGGCCGGCGGGCTCGCCCTGACCGGGCTGCGCCCGATCGTGCACTCGTACGCCACATTCGCCGTCGACCGGGCGTACGAGCAGCTCAAGCTCGACCTCGACCACCAGGGTGTGGGTGCGGTGGTGGTCAGCGTCGGTGCGTCGTACGACGGGGCGAGCATGGGCCGCACGCACATGTCCCCGGGCGACGTGGCCCTGCTGGACACCCTCACCGACTGGACGGTGCACGTGCCCGGGCATCCGGCCGAGGTGCCCGGGCTGCTCCGGGCGGCCGTCCGGCACGACGACCGGGTCTACCTGCGGCTCTCCACCCAGGTCAACGAGGGGCCACTGCCCGCCGCCGGGCGGCTGGCGGTACTCCGCCGGGGCTCGGTCGGCGCGGCCCTGGTGGTGGCGGTCGGCCCGATGCTCCGCCCGGTGCTGGAGGCGGTCGCCGGGCTGGACGTGACGGTCGCGTACACCCACACGCCGCGCCCGTTCGACGTCGTCGGACTGCGGGAACTGGCCGGCGCGGCCACCACCGCCGGTACCGCACCGTCGGTGGTGCTGGTCGAGCCCTATCTGGCCGGTACGTCCAGCGCGCTGCTCGGCGCGGCGCTGGGCGGGGTACCGCACCGGTCGCTCTCGCTCGGCGTGGGCCGCACCGACCTGCGCCGGTACGGCGAACCGGCCGACCACGCCCGGTGGCACGGCCTCGACCCGGCGGGCCTGCGCCGGTCGATCACCGAATTCCTCGGCTGACGACTGGCCCTCTTCAACCTGAACCGCGCGGCGCACGCGCCCCGGTTTCCGCCTACGGCCATGGCGGACCGCAACGGGAGGTTGAAAGGTCCACCGCCGCGCCCGCCCCCGACCCGTCCCCGGGTCGGGGGTGGCGCCGGGTCAGCGCCGGCCGGGGGTCTCCCGACGGCGGGTACGCTCCCGGCCGAGGATCAGCAGCGCCTCGACACCGTCCTTCCAGGTGATCTTCTTGCCCTCTTCCCGGTTGCGGGCCCGGTAGCTGATCGGCACCTCGTACGGGCGGATCCGGCGGCGCAGCAGTTTGCCGGTCACCTCCGCCTCCATCCCGAACCCCCGGGAGCGGATGTCGAGCGAGCGGTAGAGCCCGACCGGCATCAGCTTGAAGCAGGTCTCCAGATCCCCGATGTAGGAGTTGAACAGCACGTTGGCGGCGGTGGTGACGGCCTTGTTGCCCATCACGTACCAGAAGCTGTAGGCGCTGTGGCTGCCGAATGTCCGATTTCCGTAGACCACCGTGGCCCGGCCGTCCAGCACCGGGGCGAGCAGCTTCGGGATGTCCTGCGGGTCGTACTCCAGGTCGGCGTCGAGGATCACCATGTATTCGCCCTCGGCGTTGTCCACCGCGGTCCGGATCGCCGCACCCTTGCCGGCGTTGCGGGGATGGGTGATCACCCGGAGCCGGGTGTCGTCGGCCCGACCGAGGATCTCTCCGGTAGCATCACGGCTGCCGTCATCGACCACGACGAGTTCGATCTCGCATGGATAGTCGACCGCGAGGGCCTGCTTGAGGGCGTCCGCGATGCGTTCTTCCTCGTTGTAGACCGGCATGAGGATCGAGAGCTTCACGGGGATCTCCACGGTGCCGACGACAAATCGGCCCTAGCCTAGCCTGATTACCGGCCTCCGCCATGCCTGGCATCCGCGCCCGGCCTCCCGGATCACCTCCACTCGGCGGGTTTGGCCGGGGCCGACGTCGGGGCCGAAGCGGGCCGACGGCCGGGCCACGGTAAGGAGCGGCTACGCCCCTGGCCGGTGACCGTTCTAGCCTCCGGCTGGTAACCAGACGGTAAAACTCGCGCCACCTTCCGGGGCGTGCCCGGCGGTGATCCGGCCGCCCAGCCGGCGGACCAGACCGGCGGCGAGGGCCAGCCCTAGCCCGCTGCCAGCCTGGCGTACGCCCTGGTAGCGCTGGCGCAGCGCACCGCGCTCAAAGGCCACCGCGAGGTCGTCGTCGGTCAGCCCCGGCCCCGCGTCCCGGACCTCCAGCACCCCGCCGGGCGGTTCGGCCGGCCCTCCCGGGCGTACCGCGAGCACGATCGCCGCGCCCGGCGGTACGACCCGGAGCGCGTTCTCCAGCAGCCCGTCCACGACCTGCCGGATCCGGCCCGGATCGGTGTGCACCGAGGTCGGCGCGGCCGGCACCTCGACCCGGAGTACGACGCCGAGCGCGGCGCAGCGGGCGCTCCACACCTGGGCGGCGTCGGCGGTCAACCGGTTCAGGTCCACCGCCGCCGGCTCCAGGGCGAAGTCGGCCGCCTCCAGCCGGGCCAGCGACAGCAGGTCGCCGATCAGCCGGTCGAGGTGTTCCGCCTCGGTCAGCATGGTCTGGCCGGCCCGCTGGGCGCCCTCCGGGCCGACCACCCCGTCGGCCAGCGCCTCCGCGTAGCCCCGGATCGCGGTCAGCGGGGTACGCAGTTCGTGCGAGACGGAGAGCAGGAACTCCCGCTGCCGCCCCTCGCTCTGGGCCAGCGCGGCAGCCAGGTCGTTGAGCGCGTACGCCAGGTCGGCGGCCTCCTCCGGCGGCTCCACCGGGACCCGTACCGCCCGGTCGCCGGAGCGCAACCGGGCCGCCGCCGTCGCCGCGTGCCGGATCGGCCGGGCGAGCCGGCGGGCCAGCAGCGCCCCGGCCACCACCCCGGCGGTCAGCCCGGCGAGCAGCGGCAGCCAGAGCAGCCCGACGACGTCCCCCCACAGCTCGGTGGTGGCCGGCCGGGCCAGTACGACACCGTTGCCGCCCGGCAGCCAGCGCCCCTCCACCATCGCCCGCCGGCCGGCGACCGATCGCTGGCCGGAGAAGTTCCGGCCGGCCGCCAGCCGGTCGACCACCTCGGCGGGCAGGCCGGGCCGGTCGGGACTGCCGGCCCTGATCAGGTACGCGTCGATGCCCTGGTTACGCAGTTGCCGGACGATCCGCTCCTCGTCGGCGGCCCGTCCCCGGTCCAGCCGGTTCCGCAGCGCCTCGGCGGCGAGCCGGGCCTGTGCCGCCAGCGCGTCCCGGGCCTGCCGCTCGGCCGAGCGGGTGGCCAGCGGCACCGCGACGACGGCGGTCACGAAGACCGCCACCAGAGCCACCGCGCAACTGGCCGCGACCGCGCGGGCGGTCAGGGTACGTCCGAACCGGCGCGCCCGGTCCCGCCCCGGCGCGCCGCCGGCCGGTTCGGCCGCCGGCCGGCCCGTCCCGGCGCGATCGCCGGTCGCCGGCCGGCTCGTCCCGTCCACCGGATCAGCCGGCACAGGCGTACCCGACGCCGCGATGGGTCCGGATCACGTCGGCGGCGGGGCCGAGCTTGCCGCGTACCTGCGCGACGTGCACGTCGACGGTGCGGGTGCCGGTGTGCGCGGCGTAGCCCCAGACGCTGGCCAGCAGTTCCTCCCGGGTGAAGACCCGGCCCGGCCGGCCCATCAGGTGTGCCAGCAGCTCGAACTCGGTGGAGGTGAGCTGCACCGGGTCACCGGCCACGCTGACCTGCCGGCGTACCGGATCGAGAGTGACCGGGCCGACCACCCGGGGTTGCCCGGCGGCGTCCGGGGCGCCACCGGTGCGGCGCAGCACCGCCCGGATCCGGGCCACCAGCTCGCGGGGACTGAACGGCTTGGTCACGTAGTCGTCCGCACCGAGTTCCAGCCCGACGACCCGATCCACCTCGTCGTCCCGGGCGGTCAGGAAGATCACCGGCGTCCAGTCGCCGGCCGCGCGCAGCCGACGGCAGATCTCGGTACCGGTCAGGCCGGGCAGGGCGATGTCGAGTACGCAGGCGACCGGGCGCAGCCGCCGCGCCGCGGCCAGCCCGGCGTCGCCGTCGTGTTCGACGTGTACGCCGTAGCCGTCCCGGGTCAGATAGAGCCGGACCAGGTCGGCGATGGACCGCTCGTCCTCGACCACCAGGACGAGCCCTCGGTGCGGGGCGCTGCTGCCCGGTTGCACGGTGTCGACGGCCACCGGCCAATGATGTCCGATGGCCGGCCTGCTGCCTCCGCCGGCAACGTTCGGATTCGGTACGGGTCCGCCGGCGGGGACAGCGCGGCGTCGGCCAGGTCATCACGACGGCCAGCACGCCGGCGACGGTTCCCGGAAGTGGGCTCTGTTGACCGCCGTGGCTGCCCGACGGCTACTCGGCCGGCGACCCCGCTGCTGACCGGCGGCTCAGACGGCTATGGCGGGGCTGAGTCGCGGAGCCCGGGCCGGTGCGGTCAGCCGGGCCGGCGGGGTCGCCGCCGCCGCCGGGACCGGGTGGTGCCCGATGCCGGGCACGGCCGGGCGGTCGACCGGCGCGGCGGAGTTCGCCACTGCGGACCGGGCCGCCATCTTCGGCCGGAAGACCTGGCTGAACAGGGCGTCGAGCTGCCACATCTGGCTGGGCCGGTCGGCCCGGATCAGAAACCGCTCGCGTACGCCGTCGACGGCGGTCGCGGCCAGCTCGACCATCGAGGCCCGGGGGTCGGGGTTCCACGCGACGTTGTTGAGGTGCCGCAGTTCGGTGTTGAGGTGCAGCCGCAGCCGGTGCAGCAGCCGGGTCTGCTCGGTGATCACCAGCCGGCGGGTGGTGAGCAGCAGCAGGCAGCCGTGCGTGGGCTGTTCCGGGCGGGTGCACCGGGTCACCAGAACGGTGACCTCGCCGGCCGGTACGCAGTTGCGCAGGACCGGCAGATGCCGACTCACGGTCGGGCTGGCCACCCCGGTCTCGGCGGCGGCCGGCAGGAACGTTCGACAGAACACATCCACGCCTTTTCCAACGAGATCCGGCCGGGGATGACGCGGCCGAGGCATGGACGAGAATGAAATTATAGAAGTTCCACGATGGTTGCGTTGGCCATCCCGCCGCCCTCGCACATCGTCTGGAGGCCGTACCGGACACCGTGGTCGCGCATGTAGTGGAGCATCGTGGTCATGATCCGTGCACCGGAGCCGCCGAGCGGGTGGCCGAGGGCGATCGCGCCGCCCCGGGGGTTGAGCCGGGCGGGGTCGGCCTCGGTCTCGGCCAGCCAGGCGAGCGGCACCGGGGCGAACGCCTCGTTCACCTCGTACACCCCGATCTCCTCGATGCCGAGCCCGGCCCGGCGCAGCGCCCTGGCGGTGGCCGGGATGGGTGCGGTGAGCATCAGCACCGGATCGTCGGCGGTGACCACGGCAGTGTGGATCCGGGCCAGCGGTCGCAGGCCGTGCTGCCGGGCCCACTCGGAGGTGGTCACCGCGAGCGCGGCGGCACCGTCGGAGATCTGCGAGGCGGAGCCGGCGGTGACCACCCCGTCGGCCCGGAAGGGGGTCTTCAGCTCGGCCAGCCGCTCCAGGCTGGTGTCCCGGCGAATTCCCTCGTCGGCGACCACCTTGGCACCGTCCGGTACGAACACCGGGTCGATCTCCGACTCGAAGGCACCGGCGTCCTGGGCGGCCGCCGCCTTCTGGTGACTGGTCAGCGCGTACTCGTCGAGCTGTCGCCGGGTCAGCCCCCAGCGGGCGGCGATCAGCTCCGCGCCGACGCCCTGGTTGAACGGCACCGGATCGTCGGCGGCGAAGCCGGGCGTACCCCGGTAGCGGTCCCGGACCAGGTCGCCGTAGGGCAGACCGGTGCCGGTGGGTCCGGGCGAGATACTGCTGCCCATCGGCACCCGGGTCATCGACTCCACGCCACCGGCGACCACCAGGTCCGCCTGGCCGGAGGCGACCGCCGCCGCCGCGAAGTGCAGCGCCTGCTGGCTCGACCCGCACTGCCGGTCGAGCGTGGTTCCGGGCACCGACTCCGGCCAGCCGGCGGCGAGTACGGCGTTGCGGCCGACGTTCCAGGCCTGCTCGCCGACCTGGGAGACACAGCCCCAGATCACGTCGTCCACCTCGGCCGGGTCCAGCCCGGCGCGTTCGGCGAGCGCCGTGAGCACCCGCGCCGAGAGGTCGACCGGATGCACGGCGCCGAGTACTCCACCGCGCCGCCCGACCGGGGTCCGTACCGCACCGACGATGACCGCGTCCGCCATGTCTACTCCCCAGTAACTTGGCTACCCCGATACTACGTCGTCGGTGAGTGCCGACCGGAAGAGGTCCCGCCGCACCGGTCCGCCCCGGCTGCGGCGACCGGCACCCGCGCCCCGGACGCCCACCCGGGACGGCGATGGCATCCTGGACCCGTGCACTCCGAACCGGACACTCCCGCACGGCGCTGGCGCGTCGAGACCGCGCTGCCGGTGTGCAAGCTCGGCGGCGCGGCCCTCTTCGTCGGGCTCGGCGCCCTCTTCGCCGACGGCGACCCGGTACGACTCGGCGCCGGACTACTGGTCGCGGCCGTCCTGCTCGGCTGGGGCGTACGGGACCTGGTGGCGCCGGTCCGGCTGGCGGTCGACCCCGACGGGGTCACCGTCATCCAGGGCTTCGCCGGACGGCGGCACATCCCCTGGTCGGAGATCGAACGGATCACCGTGGACACCCGGCCCCGCCTCGGGCTGCCGACCGAGACGCTGGAGATCGACCGGGGCGCCTCGCTGCACCTGTTCAGCCGGTACGACCTCGGGGTCGCGCCGCGCGAGGTCGTCGAGGTGCTGCACGCCGTACGCGCCGGCGGCCCGGCGTACTGAGCCGCCGGGCCGCCGGATCCGGCGGTCGGTCGACGCTGGATCCGGCGGTCGGTCGTCGTTTCCGGTGCCCCGCCGAGCTTCAGGCGAGCAGGGCGGCGGACTGCATCAGGGTCAGGCCGGTCAGCACCAGTCCGATCACCGCACCGCCACCGACCTGGAAGAGCGTGCGGCGGGACCGGGGCGCGTAGGCCAGCACCAGGGCCATCGCCGCGCCGGCGGTCAGCCCGCCCAGGTGACCGGCGATGGAGATCCCGGGCACGGCGAAGGTGAAGACCAGGTTGACCACGAGGATCGGGATCACCGACGAGGTGTCCCGACCCAGTCGACGCATGATCACGAAGAGCGCGGCGAAGAGCCCGAAGATCGCGGTCGACGCGCCGACCGTCCGGGCGGTCGCCGGGCTGAACAGGTACGCCGCGACGTTGCCGCCGACCCCGGCAACCAGGTAGAGCGCCAGGAACCGCAGCGGCCCGAGGGCGGCCTCCAGGGACCGGCCCAGCACCCAGAGCGCCCACATGTTCATCAACAGGTGCAGCAGCCCGTAGTGCAGGAACATCGCGGTGAAGAGCCGGTAGTATTCACCGGCCGCGATGCCCTCCTCGACGCCGAACGGGGGGACCCGGTCCAGGCCGAGCACGGCGCCCCACTCGGTCAGCGGGGTCGCCCCGCCGAGCAGCCCGCCGAAACCGGCGCCGGCCACCGCCTCGGCGCCCCGGGCGGTGGAAATGGAGATCAGGATCAGCGCGACGTTGACCGCGATCAGCGCCTTGGTGACGTAGCCACGGCGGCCGGCGGCACCGCCACCGAAGGCGGTACGCGCCGGCCGCTGCCCGCGACGGCCCTCCGCCACGCACTCCGGGCACTGGTGCCCGACCGATGCGTCCCGCATGCAGTCGGGACAGATCGGCCGGTCGCACCGGGTGCACCGGACGTAGGTCTCCCGGGACGGGTGGCGGTAGCAGACCGGTGTGGTCGGCGGCGACTCGCTCATGCCGCTTCTCCGCTCATGCCCGACCTCCACCCGCTACGACTCATGCAGGCAAAGGTACCCGGGATCGACGTCAGCCGTCCTTACGCTCGATCTCGACGCGCTCGATGACCACATCCTGGAGCGGCCGGTCCTGCGCGCCGGTCGGAGTGGTGGCGATCGCGTCGACGACCTTCGCCGACTCCTCGTCCGCGACCTGGCCGAAGATGGTGTGCCGGTTGTTCAGGTGCGGGGTCGGCGCGACGGTGATGAAGAACTGCGAGCCGTTGGTGCCCGGGCCGGCGTTCGCCATCGCGAGCAGGTACGGCCGGTCGAACCGCAGGTCCGGGTGGAACTCGTCGGCGAAGTTGTAACCCGGGCCACCCCGGCCGGTGCCGGTCGGGTCACCCATCTGGATCATGAACCCGCTGATCACCCGGTGCGAGATGGTGCCGTCGTAGTACGGCCCGCTGCCCGGCTGGCCGGTCCGCGGGTCGGTGTACTGCCGGGTCCCCTCGGCGAGTTCCACGAAGTTCCGCACGGTCTTCGGGGCGTGGTTCGGAAACAGTTCCAGCCGGATCGGACCGGCGTTGGTGTGCAGGGTTGCGTAGGCGGCCTCGGCCACGAGTACTCCTCGATCGACATGCCGCCGGCCGCGAGGTGCCGGCCGGCGGGACGGTCCGCCGGCCAGGAGGCGCAGGCCGGCGCTGGTAGGTGTTTCTATGCGGATCCTCCCATGTGCCCGTTCTGGCAGTGCGGGCGCATCCGAGGGTGCAGGATGACGGGGGAACAACACCCAAGGAGGTGGGGACCGGTGTTTGGATTCGGGGGGCGCAGATCCCGCAGGAAGCTCGTCAAGGCCGAACTGGGCGAGAGCCTCGATCACCTGATGCGCGCGGCCACCCACGCGGCGTCCGGGGTCGGGGCAACGGTGGGGCCGCGGGCGTACGCCGCCCGGGCCTATCTCGCGCCGACGGCGACCAGGGTGCGGGCGACAGCGTCGGACGGCTGGGAGTCGGCGACGACCAGGTTCGCACCGTTGGCCACGGCCGCCACGGACGGCGCCCGCCAGGCCGGCTCGGTCGCCCGTAAGGCGAGATCGAGGAAGATGAGAGCGATGCGGAAGAAGAACTCGATGATGCGTCGACGCTGGCCGGTCCTGACCGGGCTGATGGTCGCGGGGGCGGTGGCCGGCGCCATGGGCGCGGTCGCGATGCGGCGGCGCGGGCAGCGCCCGTGGGACGAGTACGACCCGGCGGCCACGCTGGACGCCGTACGCGACGACGCCGCCACGATCATGGGCAACTCGGCGGGCGACATGACCCGGGAACCCACCGGGCCCAAGTCCGGGCCGATGGAGAAGGCGAAGGACCGTACGGCGGCGGCCGGCGAGAAGATCTCGACCGGGCCGATCACCGACGGGGCCAAGAAGGTGGCGACGAAGAGCGGCGACAAGTCCGACGGGTTGCTCGGTACGGCCGCGTCGCGCAACAGCGGCAACTGAGCGCCCCGGTACGGGGTGCGCCGCACGTGGTGTGGGCGGGTGGCACTCCGGCGGGGGCCGGCCGCGTTCGGCGGTACGGGCGCACCACCCCGGAGCGGTTCCGGGCAGGTGGCGTCGTCCGGGGACGGTCACGGCGGCGTGGGGCGGGGATGCCCCACGCCGCGACCGTACGCACCGCCGGTGCGGATCAGAGCCAGCGGTTGCGCCGGAACCAGCGGTAGAGGCCGAGCGAGATCAGCAGCATCAGCGCGAGTACGACCGGATAGCCGTACTTCCAGCCGGTCTCCGGCATGAAGTCGAAGTTCATCCCGTAGATGCCGGCGATCGCGGTCCAGACCGCGGCGATGGCGGCCCACGCGGCGATCTTGCGCATGTCGTTGTTCTGATCGACCGTCACCTGGGCGAGCCGGGCCTGGAGGATCGAGTTGAGCAGGTCGTCGTAGGAGTTGACCTGCTCCACCGTGCGGGTCAGGTGGTCCTGCACGTCCCGGAAGTACCGCCGGATCTCCTTCGGCACCTCCCGGTTGACCTGCGCGGTCAGCGTCATCATCGGACGTTGCAGCGGGACGACCGCCCGCTTGAACTCGACGAGTTCCCGCTTCATCTGGTAGATCCGCTGGATCCGGCCGTGCGCCTGCCGGGCGAAGACCTCGCCCTCCAGCAGGTCCAGGTCATCGCCGACCCGGTCGGTCACCTCCAGGTAGATGTCCACCACCCGGTCCATCACGGCGTACGCCACCGCCCACGGCCCCTGGCGGAGGATCTCCTGCCGGGCCTCCAGGTCGGAGCGGACCGGCGCCAGATGGCAGGCGTCCCCGTGCCGGACGGTGAGCACGAAGTTCGGCCCGATGAAGAGCATCACCTGGCCGGTCTCGATCACTTCGGAGTTCTCGGTCAGCTCGCCGTGCCTTACGTACCGGACGGTACGCAGCACCAGGAAGCTGACCTCGCCGAAGCGCTCCAGCTTGGGACGCTGCTCCGCCTTGACGGCATCCTCGACGGCCAGCTCGTGCAACCCGTACGCCGCCGCGATGCCGGCCATCTCCGCCTGGCTCGGCTCGTGCACGCCCAGCCACACGAAGGCGCCGGGCTGCTGCCGCGCGGCGTCCAGCGCCTCGGCGTAACCGAGCTGTCCCGGCTGGCGTACGCCATCGGCGTAGAGCCCGCAGTCGACCACGCCCTGCCCGTCCGGCCGGGGGTTCTCCGGGGTCCGCTGCTGACCGACCTCGGTGCTGAGCATCCGGGTCACCGCCCGCACCGGTGCCGTCCAGGCTCGGGGTCTCGGCCGGCTGTTCCCACTGACCGCCACTCGATCGGAATCGGTTTGATCCGGCATCGCCACCGCCCCCTCTCGGCCCGTTCGGTCGCGGGTTGCAGCGTACGCCGCCGGCACTCGGCGCCGGACATGTCGCGGATCACCGCTGGCGGCGCCACCGGTGGCGGGCCGGTTCGCCGGCGAGGGGCCGGAGAAGTGGCGCCGGGTGGACCGTCCACGTCGGGGGGTAAGGTGCGGACGGCCCACCCGGCACCGTGGGGGCGGGGGTTCTGCTCCGGGGCGCGCCAGCCGCAGCCGGAGGCCTGCCGTCCCGGGACGGAACGAGCGGCTCCACGCGAGTGGCGCTCGCAGCATTGTGGGCCGGCTACCGGCGCGTAGGAAGCCCTGAATTCGCCGACGGCCACTATTGTCAGATATCTGACAGAGCATTCCCAACGAAACACCCGGTCAGCTAGGTAACCGCCCGGAGGCCACGGCCGGCCCCGCCTCCTACCTCCCGGACGTGCACACCGCGCTCACTGCGACCGTTAGCCCAATCCCGGCACCGCCACCCGCTCCGGACGCGAGAAACCGGGGTACGGCCACCGGAAGCGTCCGCCCGGCGCCGTACCCCGGCATCCGTCGCACCGGTCAGCCCTGGAACACCTGTTACTGGCGTACCGCACGCACCGCGTCGGCGAGCCGGCGGACCCCCTCGTCGATCTGGTCGACGGTCACCCCGGAGTACGCCAGCCGCAGCGCGTGCTGGCCCCCCTCCACCAGGAAGTCGCTGCCCTTGACGACCGTGACGCCCCGCTCGACCGCGGCCGGCGCCAGCCGGTCCACGTGCACGTTCTGCGGCAGCTCGATCCAGAGGAAGTAGCCGCCGTTCGGCTCGGTGAACCGGGCGTCCGGGATGTGCACCCGCAGCGCCGCGGCCAGCGCGGCGGCCCGCTCGCCGAGCGCGGTGCTGACGGTCCGGATCGACCGGTCCAGGTCACCGCTGACGCAGAACTGGTGCACGATCGCCTGGGCCACCATGCCGGGCGAGATGTAGAGGTTGGTCGCCTCCTTGGCGATGTCCGCGATCAGCGGCGCCGGACCGACCAGGTAGCCGACCCGGACGCCCGGGCAGACCGTCTTGGTGAAGCTGGAGGCGTGCACGACGCTGCCCTGCCGGTCGAGCGAGAGCATCGAGGGCAGGGGTTCGCCCCGGAACCGGATGTCCGCGTACGGGTCGTCCTCGAAGATCGTGAAGTCGTACTCGGCGGCGAGGTCGAGCAGGGCCTGCCGCTTCTCCGCCGACAGGGTCACCCCGGCCGGGTTCTGGAAGTTCGGGATGATGTGCGCCAGCTTCGGGCGTACCCCGGACTCGAGCAGTTTGCCCAGCTCGTCGGTGTCGACCCCGTCCGGCTGGATGGTGACCGGGTGCAGCTCACCGCCCTGGCGTTGCAGGTTGAGCAGGGTCCGGTCGTAGGTCGGCCGCTCCACCACGACCGCGTCGCCGGGGCGTACCAGGTGCTGGAACAGGAACGCGTCGGCCTGGAGCGAACCGTTGGTGACCAGGACCTGGTCGACCTCGACGCCGTGCTTGTCGGCGATCCACTTCCGCAAGGGCGGGTATCCGACGGATGTCCCGTACCCGGTGATGCCGGCGGGGTCGGCGTCGAAGGCGCGTCCGGCCGCGGCCTTCAGCCCCTCGATGTCGACGATGTCCAGCGACGGCGCCCCACGGGCGAAGGAGATCAGCTGCTCGACAGTCATGACTACCCAGCGTACGGGCGCCGCCAGCGTCCCGGGCGGAGGCACGACAATGTCCGTATCTTGGGCGGCCGAAACCGGCCGGCGGGCGATTCGCCCCGGCTGGTGACGGTCCGGCAGCCGCTGGACGGGACGGCCCGGCACCGGCGTTGTGCCGGTCGGACGCCCGCGTCTCGCGTCGGCCGGGCTGCCGCTCGTCGGGTCGGCCAGGCTCCCGGGCTACGGGTCGGGTCGGGTCGGCTCCCGGGTTGCGGGTCGGCCAGGCTCCCGGGTTGCGGGTCGGTCAGATCGAGGCGACCGCCGGGGTGCCGACCCAGACCCGGACGATGTCCCGGACCGAGATCATCCCGACCACCTCGCCGTCGTCCAGCACCACCAGGTGCCGGAAGCCGCCCCGGGACATCGCCTCGGCGGCCTCGTGCACCGTCCAGTCCGGTCCGGCGTAGACCACGTCCCAGGTCAGGTGCGCGGCGGTCCGTTCGACGTCGACGTCGAGGCCGGCGCCGACGGCCTTGAGCACGTCGCGCTCGGTCATGATGCCGACGCCCTCGGAGTCGGGGTCGACGACGACCGCGGAGCCGACGCCCCGCTCGGCCATCATCTCGGCGGCCTGCCGGAGGGTGTGCTCCGGGCCGACCACCAGGACATTGCCGGACATCGCTTCACGTACCCGCATCACTCATCACATCCTTGGGACGGGGACACCGGTTAGGGACAGACTGGACGTTCGGCCGGGGAACCACAAGCGGCGGTGTGGGCGGCGGGACCGGGGTGGCTAGTCTCGACGCGTGTCCACAGAGCCCCTACGCTGCGCCGGAGCCCTGATCGTCGACGACGAGGGCCGGATCTTCATCCAGCGACGGTCCCCTCACCGGAAGCTCTTTCCCAACACCTGGGACATCGTCGGTGGTCACCTCGAACCGGGCGAGACGGTCGAGGAGGCGCTGTTCCGTGAGGTCACCGAGGAGACCGGCTGGACGGTCTCGCTGGTGCTGGGCACGGTCGGCGAATACCGCTACACGCCCGACGACGGCATCGACCGGATCGAGACCGACTTCCTCGTCCGGGTCGACGGCGACCTCGCCCGCCCCCGGCTGGAGGCGGGCAAGCACACCGAGTTCCGGTGGCTCGGCGAGGACGAGGTCGCGGGGCGCGACGAGCACCGCGACCTCAACGACGGGCTGATCCGGCGGATCGCGGAGGACGGTTTCCGCGCCCTGCACCTGATCGGCCTGTGAACGACCCGGTCCCGCTCGCCCCGCACCAGGCCGCCGCGCTGGTCTGGCCGGCCGTCGACCGGGTCTTGCGCACCGTCATGGCGACCACCCGGGTCCGGGGCGGCGCCGAACTGATCCAGAGTTACGGCGGTCCGGCCGCGACCGGCTTCCTGATCGACTTCCGGACCCGGCTGGCGGCACCCGGCGGCACCATCGACCGCGTCGGGCTGGCCGCCCTGCTCCGCTACGGCGACCTGGCCGAGTGCCAGCGGGTGCTGGACAAGCAGGTCGCGCACGGGATGCTGTACCGCCTGCCGGACGGCGGCGTGCTGGCCACCGAGCGCGGCCGGGCCTTCCTGGCCGAGCTCGCCGAACTGCACGCCGAGGTGACCGGGGAGATCTGGGCCAGGCACCCCGAACGGGTACGCCGACTCGTCGGCATCCTCGGCCGGCTGCTCTCGGCCGCACTCGACGAGCTGCGTCCCGCCGAGCCGCCGGTACCGGGCACCGGGCACGGCCACCTGCCACCCGCGCCGGCCGAGACCGTCCCGGTGGACGGACCGACCGACGGGCGGGCGTTCGAGGCGGTGGCGCCCCCGTACGAGCCGGACGGCACCCCGCCGGGCGTACTGCTGCTGAACCGGCTCGGCACGCTGCAGTACCACCGCGACGACGCGCACGCCGCCGCGTGGCAGGCCGCCGGGCACACGGCCCGGAGCATCGCCGAACTCGCGGCGGGGCCGGAACGGCTCGCCATCGAGCTGGAGACGGACCGCCGGGCGGCCGGCCCGTACGCCGTGCTGACCCCGCCGGAGCGGCTGCGGCTCCTCGCCGACCTGGCCGCGCTGCCCGGCTGAACACCCGGCCCGGCCCGCCTCCCGCAGAGCTGCCACAGCTCGCCCTCCGTTACCTGCCTCGACGGGTGGTTTCCGCCCGTTCACCCGCCGTTGCATCGACATGGGTTACTCTGCTGTTTGCCGGGAATTCGTACTCCTGACACGCAGCGCTATCCTCCGTGCGTTGGACGTGTCGCTAGGGAGGACCCGGAATGATCGGTGTGGTACTGGCCGCGGGGGCGGGTCGCCGGCTGCGGCCGTACACGGACACCCTGCCCAAGGCACTCATTCCGGTCGACGGCGAGACCACGATTCTCGACATCGCGCTGCGTAACCTGGCCGAGGTCGGGCTGACCGACGTGACCGTGGTGGTCGGGTACGCGGCCGGCACGGTCGAGGCCCGGCAGGCCGCTCTCCAGGACCGCTACGGCGTGAAGCTCAGCCTGGTACACAACGACCGGGCCGAGGAGTGGAACAACGCGTACTCGCTCTGGCTGGCCCGCGAGCACTTCGCCCAGGGCGCGCTGCTGGTCAACGGCGACACCGTGCACCCGGTCGACGTGGAGCGGACCCTGCTCGCCCGGCGCGGCCCGGGCATCCTGCTCGCGGTCGACACCGTGAAGAAGCTCGCCGACGAGGAGATGAAGACGGTCTTCGACGACTCCGGCCAGCTCGTCCGGATCAGCAAGTTGATGGACCCGGCGCAGGCGTACGGGGAGTACATCGGGGCGACCGTGATCGAGTCCCGGGTCGCCGGTGAGCTGGCCGACGCGCTGGAGGCGACCTGGCGACGTGACCCCAACCTCTACTACGAGGACGGCTACCAGGAGTTCGCGCAGCGCGGCGGCGAGGTGCGGGCGGCACCCATCGGCGACCTGCCCTGGGTCGAGGTCGACAACCACGAGGACCTGGCCCGAGCCCGGGAGATCGCATGCCACTACTAGCCCGTACCGTCAACACCCCGCTGGTGATCGACGTGCGCCGCGGCGCGGTCGCGGACCTCGGTGCGCTGCTCGCCGACCGGCGGATCTCGGCCGGCGGCGAGGTGGCGGTGGTGGTCGGCCCCGGGCAGGGCGAGCGGATCGCCGAGCTGTGCCGGCCCGGCCTCGGCAACGCCGACGTCTTCACCGTGACCGGCGGCACCCTGGACGCCGCCCAGGAACTCGGCGAGCACCTGCACCGCCGCTCCTACGACGCGGTGGTCGGGATCGGCGGCGGCAAGACCATCGACACCGCGAAGTGGGCCGCGTCGCGCTACGGCATCCCGATGGTGACCGTGGCGACCAGCCTGGCGCACGACGGCATCGCCTCGCCGACCGCCTCGCTGGACCACGACGGCGGCAAGGGCTCCTACGGGGTGCACATCCCGATCGCCATCGTGGTCGACCTCGATTTCGTGGAGAACGGCCCGGACCGGCAGACCCAGGCCGGCATCGGGGACGCGCTGAGCAACCTCAGCGCGGTCGCCGACTGGGAGCTGGCCCACCGGGTACGCGCGGAGCCGATCGACGGGCTCGCCGTCACGCTGGCCCGCTCCGGCGCCGAGGCCCTGATCAACCATCCCGGCAAGATCACCGACGACGCCTTCCTGACCACGCTGGCCGAGGCGCTGATCCTGGGCGGCATCGCCTCGTCGATCTGCGGCTCGACCCGGCCGGTCAGCGGCGGCTGCCACGAGATCTCGCACGCGCTGGACCGGCTCAACCCGGGCGCGTCGTCGCACGGCGAGCAGGTCGGGCTCGGCGCGCTCTTCTGCACCTACCTGCGCGGCGACCTGGAACGGTTCGGCCAGCTCGCCTCCTGCCTGCATCGGCACGGGCTGCCCACCACCCCGACGGAGCTGGGGCTGACCGACGACGAGTTCGCCGCCGCCGTCCACTATGCCCCGAGCACCCGGCCGGATCGATACACCATTCTGGAACACCTCGACCTGGCTCCTGCCGCGATCGGTGAACGGCTGGCAAACTACGGCGATGCAATCCGTGAACATCTCGGCTGACCTGGTGTCCCCGCCCACCGCCGCCGACTTCTACCGGGTCAACCGGGGCGGTGGCCTGTTCAGCGAGGCGATCAGCCAGCGGATCGGCGCCGCCCTGGCCCTGGCCGCGCACCGGATGGGGCTGCCGCCCACCGCGCTGACCATGGGCAACCTGGTACTCGGGCTGGCGGTGTCGGTGACCGTGGTGACCCTGGCCGGGCCGGTCGCCGCCGGGGACGTACCGGCCTGGGTGGTGGGGCTGGCCGCGCTGCTCGGCTGGCAGTTGGCGTACGCCCTGGACTGCGCGGACGGGCAGCTCGCCCGGGTCACCGGCCAGGGCAGCCCGGCCGGTGCACGGGTGGACGTGCTCTGCGACGTGGCGGCCCAGATCGCACTGGTCACCGCACTGTCGGCGACGGCGGTGGCGCAGCGGCCCTCGGCACCGATCTGGCTGGTCGCGGCGTTCGCCGGCACCTGGATGGTCAACCTGGTGACCTCGGTGATGGCGGCCGGCCCGAACGCCGCCAGCATGGTCACCTCGACCTCGCTGCCGGTCCGGCTGGTGAAGCTGATCCGGGACTACGGTGCGGTGATCTTCCTGGCCGGGCTGGTGCTGACCGTCGTACCGGCGTGGACGACCTGGCTGATCGCCGCCTTCACGGTGGTCAACGGCGGCTTCCTGCTGGCCAGCATCGCCTTCTCGGCCCGCGCCTCGCTCCGCTGACCTCGTCCGCACCCGTCGGGCCGCACCGGCGGCCGGCGGGCACGCCGCAGCGGCGGGCGACGGGTGCGACTGGTCCCGGCACGCCGCACCGGCGGGAACGCCGGAAAGCCCCGGACCCTTGCCGGCCGACCGCCGGCCGGGCGGTCAGCGTCCGGCCATCCCGGCGTAGACGTCCAGGAGTTGCTTGGTGACCACGTCGGGGTGGAAGGTCCGTTCGTATCGGGCCCGGGCCAGCGGGGCGACGGTCGCGGCGGCCTCCCGGGCGGTGGGCAGCGCCGCGGCCAGCTCGGCCGGTTCCGGTCGGACGAGCCAGCCCGCCGCACCCGCCGGGTCGTCCGCGCCGACCAGGTACGGGATGCCGCCGAGCGCGGTACCCAGCACCGGGCGGCCGGCGGCCAGCGCCTCGATCACCACCGTGGGCAGCACGTCGTGCCAGGTCGGCACGGCCAACACCACGGCGGTGGACCGGAGCGCGGCGGCCACCCCGGCCCGGTCCAGCGGGCCGAGGAACTCGACGTCGGCGCGCTCGGCGGCGGCCGCCTCCGCCAGCGGGCGCAGTTCGCCGTCCCCGGCGATGCGCAGCGGACCGAGTGCGCCGTCGGGGTGCCGGCGCCAGGCGTCGAGCAGCAGCCCGACCCCCTTCTCCGGGGAGAGCCGGCCGAAGAACAGGAAGCCCTCGCCGAGCGGTGCCGGGATGCCGGGATCCGGGATGCCGTTCGGCTTGACCACGATCCGCTCCTCCGGGATGCCGTAGTCGCGCAGGTGCGCGGCGATCCCGGAGGTGAGCGCGATGTAGCGGTCCACGGACCGCCAGGTCGGCCGGTGTACGGCCAGGGTGGTCGCCATCAGCGCGCTCTGCGCCCGGGAGCCCCGGTAGCAGCGGTGCACGATCGCCGGCACGCCCAGCGCCCGGCCCCGGCAGTCCTGGCAGATCTTGCCGTCCCGGAAGTAGAGCCCGGAGGAGCAGACCTGCCGGTAGTTGTGCACCGTCTGCACCACTGGCACCCCGTGCCTGTGCGCGGTCCGGACCACCCAGGGCGAGAGCAGCGGGTACGGGTTGTGCAGGTGCAGTACGTCCGGCCGGTGCTCGGTGATCAGCCGGCTCAGCTCCTGCTGCGCCTTTGGCGCGTAGATCGGCGAGATCGGCAGCAGCGCCTTGGCTGCCGGCGAGAACTCCGCGATCTCGTCGGAACTGCGCAGGAAGGGATGGACGGTCACCCCGGCGGCCCGGAGCTGGGTGATCTCCTGGTCGACGATGGTGTTCTCGCCGGACGGCTGCGCCTCGCGGTACCGGTTGTGCGCCACGATCACCTGCACGCCGGTCGCCCCTCCTCCATGATCACGTCCTTCCCCGTCCGCGCGTTCCGCGCGTGGCCGGGATTGAACGCTACCGTTTATCTCGTGCCTGAGTTACCTGAGGTGGAGGCGCTCGCCGGCTACCTGCGCGAGCGGGCGGTCGGCCGGCGGGTCGACCGGATCGAGGTGGCGGCGATCAGCGCCCTGAAGACGTACGACCCGGCGCCGTCGGCGGCCGCCGGTCGGGAGGTCGTGGGGGCGGGCCGGCACGGCAAGTTCCTCGACGTGACGCTGGCCGGCGACGGTGCGCCGGACGTGCACCTGGTGGTGCACCTGGCCCGGGCCGGCTGGCTGCACTACCGGGAGGCGTTCAACTCGGCCGTGCCGCTCAAGCCCGGCAAGGGCCCGATCGCGCTGCGGGTACGCCTCGACGACGGGTCCGGTTTCGACCTGACCGAGGCCGGTACCCAGAAGAAGCTCGCCGTGTACCTGGTGACCGATCCGGGCCAGGTGTCCGGGGTGTCCCGGCTCGGGCCGGACGCGCTCGCCGCCGACCTCGGCACCTTTGCCGAGCGGCTGCGCGGCCGACGGGGCCAGGTGAAGGGCGTGCTGACCGACCAGGAGGTGCTGGCCGGGGTCGGCAACGCGTACTCGGACGAGATCCTGCACGCGGCGAAGCTGTCGCCGTTCGCGCTGACCAACCGGCTCACCGACGAGCAGATGGCGGCGCTGCACGAGGCGACCCGGCAGGTGCTCGGGGACGCGGTGGCCCGGTCGCTGGGTCAGCGGGCGGCGGAACTGAAGGGGGAGAAACGGGCCGGATTGCGGGTGCACGCCCGGACCGGGCTGCCCTGCCCGGTCTGTGCCGACACGATCCGTGAGGTGTCGTTCGCCGACTCGAGCCTGCAGTACTGTCCGAAATGTCAGACCGGTGGCAAGCCGCTCGCCGATCGCCGGCTCTCCCGACTGGTCCGCTGACCGGCGACGACGCCGCTCCCGCGCCGGGTGACCGGGGGTCCGCTGCTGCGCGGTCGTGCTTGTAGCTTGAGCGATCCTGCTTGTACGGTAAGTGACCCCGGCTCGCACACCGGGTCGAAAACGCCCACTGGTCAAGAAACCGGGAACCGCCGGGCTCTACCGCCACCGCTATCCGTCGGTATAGTGACCCCGGTCTGCGACTCCGCTGTGGGCGGCCCGGCTCTCGTTGCCGGCGGGGCGGACGGGGTGCTGTCCCTCGGGTCGGTGTCCCCGGCGATCACAGTTCGGTCTCCGCGCCGCGAGGTGGCGCTCCGGACCGAATGAGGATCCGGGCCTGCATGGGAGAGACTGAGACGGTGGGCGACCCGAGCCCTTACGGCAATTGGGCGGCACGTGTCACGCGGGAGGACGTGGGTGAGGTGACGACAAGCCTCCAGCGCCCGGTAGGCAGCGGCCGACCGAGTACTCTGCGTCACGTCGACAGCTTCGAGATCCAGCCACCGACCACTCCACAGCCGAACGGGGTACCCCGTTCGGCGTGGGCGCGGGCGCGTCGGCGGGTGTCCCGCTGGCACCGGCCGTACATCGCGATCCTGCTGCTCCTGGACTTCGGAGCGGCGGTACTGGCGAGCTGGCTCGCGATCTCGCAGTTCGAACAGGCCCGGGCCGGCTTCCAGATCAACGACGATGACGCCACCTGGTTCCACACCGTGTCGTACGTCCTGCTCCCGATCGGCTGGTTGATCCTGCTCTGGGGCAACGGCGCGTACGACCGCCGCTACCTGGGGCTCGGCACCGACGAGTTCAAGCGGGTCACCCGGGCCGGGGTCGCGGTCGCGGCCAGCGTCTCGTTCCTCGCCTTCGCCACCAAGACCGACCTGTCCCGACTCACCGTCGGCACCGCGCTGCTCGGCGCCCTGCTGCTGATCCTGCTCGCCCGCTCTGCCGCCCGCCTGCTCCTGCACACCGTGCGACGTCGCGCCGGCCAGGCCGCGCAGCGGGTCGTGCTGGTCGGCACCCTGCCGGAGGCGCTGGAGGTCTACACGGCGATCAGCCGCAGCCCGGCCGCCGGGCTGATCCCGGTGGCGATCCACCTCACCGACGGTTACGCCGCGGCCCGGGGCATCGAGACGCCGATCCCGGTCTACGCCGGCCGGGACATCCTCTCCCTGGTCCGCGAGGTCGGCGGCGACACCATCGCGGTCTGCGGGTCGGCCAGCACCGAGCCGGGCGAGCTGCGCCGGCTGGCCTGGCAACTGGAGGGCTCCGGCGTCGACCTGATCGTGGCGCCGCAACTCACCGACATCGCCGGCCCCCGGGTGCACATCCGGCCGATCGAGGGCCTGCCGCTGCTGCACGTCGAGGAGCCGACGCTCTCCGGCCCGGCGCTGCTGGCCAAGAACCTGCTCGACCGGCTCGCCGCCGGGCTGGGGCTGCTGCTGCTGATCCCGCTCTTCGTGGCGATCGCGATCGCGATCCGGATCTCCGACCCCGGGCCGGTCTTCTTCCGGCAGCCCCGGGTCGGGCACGAGGGCCGGACGTTCCGGGTCTGGAAGTTCCGGACCATGTACATCGACGCCGAGCAGCGCCTCGCCAGCCTGGTCGACCAGAACGAGACCGACGGCATGCTGTTCAAGATCAAGCAAGATCCTCGGGTCTTCCCGGCCGGGCGGTTCCTCCGGGCCAGCTCGCTCGACGAGCTGCCCCAGTTGATCAACGTGCTCTGGGGCGAGATGTCCCTGGTCGGCCCCCGCCCGCTCCCGGCCGACGACGGCGACTTCCTCGGCGACGTACGGCGGCGGCTGCTCGTCCGGCCCGGCATCACCGGGCTGTGGCAGGTCTCCGGCCGCTCCGACCTCTCCTGGGACGAGGCGGTCCGGCTGGACCTCTACTACGTCGACAACTGGTCGCTGGCGTACGACCTGAGCATCCTGTGGCGGACCGTCGGGGTGGTACTGGCCCGCAAGGGCGCGTACTAGGGCATACCGTCGGCGACCGGATACAGCCCGACCGGTGGCTTGGCGAACCGGTCGACCAACCGTCAGGATCTCTGCGTGGGGTGGCCCAACCTGTCCACGGCGGTAGCCGTGGTCGCGATGATCAGTGCGCTGGCGGCTGCCCTCTTCGCCGTCGTCCGGCTCCGGGCCCGGCAGGGTATCGCCACCGCCACCCAGCGGGCCACCTACGACGTGCTGCACACCGCCGGGCTGGCCGCCGAACCGCTGCGTGCCGGACTCACCCCGGCCGGCGCGGCCAAGGCAGTACGCCACCTGCGTACCCTGGTCGGCTCCGCCGGACTCGCGCTGGCCGACCGGGACCGGTTGCTCGCCCTCGACGGGCGCGGCGGCCACCACGGCGAGCAACTCCTCGCCGCCGCCGCCAACACCATCAGGACCCGCCGGTCGACCGTGCTCGGCGAGTCGGATCTGCGCTGCGACCGGGTCGACTGCCCGGTCCGGGGAGCGGTGATCGCCCCGCTGACCGGTCCCGACGGCCGGGCCGGCGCCGCGCTGGTGGCGATCGCCGACGACCAGCCGGCGCCCGGCCTGGTGCAGGCCGCCCTGGAGACCGCGCACTGGGCCGGTGCCCAACTCGCGCTCGCCGAACTCGACTCGTCCCGGGAGCGGCTGGCCCGGGCCGAGGTACGCGCCCTGCGGGCCCAGATCAGCCCGCACTTCATCTACAACGCGCTGACCGCGATCGGCTCGTTCGTCCGGACCGACCCGGAGCGGGCCCGGGAGCTGATCCTGGAGTTCGCCGAGTTCACCCGCTACTCGTTCCGGGCGCACGGCGAGTTCACCACGCTCGCCGAGGAACTGCGCTCGATCGACCGCTACCTGACCATCGAGCGGGCCCGGTTCGGCGACCGGCTCCAGGTGAAGTTGCAGATCGCCCCGGAGGTGCTGCCGGTCAGCCTGCCGTTCCTCTGCCTGCAACCGTTGGTCGAGAACGCCGTCCGGCACGGGCTGTCCCGCAAGCCCGGAGTGGGGATGGTCAGCATCGAGGCCCGGGACGCCGGGGCAGAATGCCACATAACGGTCGAGGACGACGGGGTCGGGATGGACCCGGCCGTGCTGGCCGCCGGCATCGCCGAGGCCGCCGCCGACCCGGCCGACGACTCCGGCCAGCACGTCGGTCTCTCCAATGTGGACGAGCGGCTCCGGTCGGTCTTCGGGGACCAGTTCGGCCTGGTCGTCGAGACCGACCTGGGATCGGGTACGAAGGTGAGCATGCGGATACCGAAGTTCCACCGTCATGTCCGGGCGAGCGCGTGACCCCCTGCGCGCACGTGCACCCGGGCGGGCGGGCGACCCGGAGGGCTGATCCGTGACCGGTTTCCTGCGCGTCCTGGCCGTCGACGACGAGCCACCCGCGCTCGACGAGTTGGCGTACCACCTCCGGGCCGATCCACGGGTGTCCCGGCTGCACACCGCCGGGGACGCGACCGAGGCACTGCGGGTGCTCCGGGACGCCGACGTCGACGTCGTCTTCCTCGACATCCGGATGCCGGGACTCGACGGCATGGAGCTGGCCCGGGTACTCCGCCGGTTCGCCCGGCCACCGGCGATCGTCTTCGTCACCGCGTACGACGACGGGGCGGTGGACGCCTTCGACCTCGGCGCCACCGACTACGTACGCAAGCCGGTCCGGGCCGAACGGCTCGCCGAGTCGCTGCGCCGGGTGGTCGGCTCCCGGGTGGTACCCACCCATCCGGCGGCACTGGCCCGGGCCGAGCCCGACCCGACGATCCCGGTCGAGCTGGCCGGCAGCACCCGGATGCTGCCCCGCTCGGCCGTACGCTGGGTCGAGGCGCAGGGCGACTACGCCCGGCTGCACACCGCCGACGGCTCACACCTGGTCCGGGTGCCGCTGGCCACCCTCGCCGAGCGGTGGGCCGACGCCGGGTTCGTCCGGATCCACCGGTCCTACCTGGTGCAGCTCCGGCTGATCGCCGAACTCCGGCTCGCCAACTCGGGCTACGTGGTGGTGGTCGACGACACCGAGCTGCCGGTCAGCCGCCGGCACACCCGGGAACTGAAGGACAAGCTGGTCCGGGCCGCCAAGCAGGACTGGAACCGCTGAGGACATCAGGCATCCGGCGAGTGTGCCGGTTGCCGACCAGGGTGGCGGACCGGCTGTGCCGCCCGAACCGGCGGCGCAGCGGGTGACGCCGAACATCTGCGGCAGCCGGCCAAGACGCGTGCCCGCCGTCACCGGGCCCGGTGACGGCCACGCGGGAGGCCCGTCCCGGTGAACCCGGCGGATAGTCTCGATCACTGGCGGCCGGCTGCGCGACTCAGCAACGGGGGAAGAGAAATGCCACCATCACGTCCGACCGTCACCCGCCGGGCCCTGCTCGGAGCCGTCGTGTCGGCACCGCTGGCCGGCTGTGCGAAGGACGCCACGACCGCATCCCCGCGCCCTTCGGCTCCGCCCTCCGCCACGCCTGCGTCCACCGAGCCCCCCACTGCCGCAGCGCCGCGACGCCACGAACACCTGGTCCGGTTGGAGCGCACGTTCGACGCCCGGCTCGGGGTGTACGCCCTCGCCACCGGCACCGGCACCGTCGTCGCGCATCGAGCGGACGACCGGTTCGCGTTCTGCTCGACGTTCAAGGGGCTCGCCGCGGCGGCGGTGCTGGCCCGCAACCCGATGTCGCACCTGGACACGGTCGTCCGGTACACCGAGCGCGACCTGACGGCGAACGCCGTCATCACCAGGCGGCACGTCGGCAGGGGAATGACGATCCGGCAACTGTGCGACGCCGCGGTCCGGCACAGCGACGGCACCGCCGGCAACCTCCTGCTCCGGGATCTCGGCGGGCCAGCCCAGTTGACGGCGTACACGCGCAGCCTCGGTGACACGGTCACCCGGATGGACCGGATCGAGCCGGCGATCACCCAGGCCACCCCGGGAGATCCGCGCGACACGACCTCGCCAAGGGCGATCGGCACCGACTACCAGAAGATCGTGCTGGGCGACGCCCTCGTACCCGAGAAGCGCGCCTTCCTCCGCGACCTGCTGGAACGCAACGCCACCAGCGTCGGCGCCCGGCGCATCCGGGCCGGCGTGCCGAAGGACTGGACGTTGGCCGACAAGACCGGGACCGGCGGCTACGGCACGGTCAACGACATCGGCGTCGTCTGCCCCCCGAATTCCGCGCCGCTGGTCATCTCGATCATGAGCAGCAAGGCCACCCGGGACGCCGAGTACGACCAGGCGCTCATCGCCGAGGCCACCGCGTACGCCGTGGCAACCCTCGGCTGAGCCTGGCCGGTCGCCAGCGCGTCCCGGCACTGCCCCGCGCCGGCTGCCGGCGTACCGCGACCGTTGCCCGGCGGTGCGACAATGCACTACTTCGCAGGTGTGGCGCCCGGGCCGGTCAGGAGCGCCAACGCCAGCGATGCCGACATCAGTGCACCGGCCGCGCCGTGCGGCAGGTCGGTGCGCCCACGGGGGAGATTTCAGGATGCTCGACTCCGCGACGACCCAGGTGCTCGAACCTGTGCCGCCATCACCACCGCCGAAGCGGGGGCGTACGCGTAGCCACTGGCTACTGGCCGCCGGGCTGTTGATCGTGCTGCTGGCCGGTGCCACGCTGTTCGCGCTCGCGCCGCTGCGCAGTCCGCTGCCCGCGGCGGCCGTCACCCGTACCCTCCCGGAGGCGACGACGATCCCCGGCAAGGTGCCGGTGGTGCCGTGGCCGAGGACCGGGCAGGCCGCGCTCTCGGTCGAGGGAGTCGGCTCGCTCGGCACGTCCGGCGGCGGCGAGCCGGTGCCGATCGCCAGCGTGACCAAGGTGATGACGGCCTACGTCATCCTGACCGAGCACCCGCTCGACCGGGGTGAGCACGGGCCGAAGCTGACCGTCAGCGCGGCGCAGGCCGCCGCGTACCCGGCGGAGCTGGCCCGGGGCGAGTCCCTGGTGCCGGTCGTCGCGGGCGCCGTGTTCACCGAACGGCAGGCCCTCCAGGCGGTCCTGCTGCCGTCGGCGAACAACATGGCCCGGATCCTCGCCGCGTGGGACTCCGGCAGCGTCGCGGCGTTCGTGGCGAAGATGAACGCCACCGCCGACGCGCTCGGTATGAAGGACACCCACTACACCGACCCGTCCGGGCTCGACCCGGGCACCGTGAGCACCGCCGTCGACCAGGTGATCCTGGCCCGCAAGGCCATGGAACTGCCGGCGTTCGCGGAGATCGTGGCGCAGAAGAAGGCCACCCTGCCGGTCGCCGGCGAGGTGAAGAACTACAACTCGCTGGTCGGTCGGGACGGCGTGGTGGGGATCAAGACCGGGTCGACCGACGAGGCCGGTGGCTGTCTCGTCTTCGCCGCCGTCGTCAGGGTCGGCGACCGGAAGATCACCATCGTCGGCGCCGTCCTCGGCCAGCCCGGCGCGAACACGCCAGTACAGCTCGACCGGGTCTTCAAGGCGACCCGCCCGCTCGTCCGCACCGCCACCACCGCCCTCAAGATGCACCCGGTCGTCCGCAGCGGCGACCGGGTCGCCACCGTGTCCGGCCCGCTCGGCACCGGCACCACCATCCACGCCGGGAAGGACCTGACCGTGCTCGGCTGGCCCGGCATGCCGGTACGCCTGGACGTCCACATCCCCGCCGTACCGGGCCGGCTGCCGGCGCAGACCGAACACGGCCAGATCACCGCGACCGCCGGCGACGGCGGCCCGGTCACCGGCGCGCTACACAGCGGGGCGCGGCTGGAACCGCCGAGCAACTGGGAACGGATCCGCCACCACCGCTGAACGGGCTGGCGGTTGCCCCGTACCCCAGCCCTGGCCGGGCCGGGACTGCACCTGCCACGCCGAAGGCCCCGGACGGGACTCGTGTCCCTGCCGGGGCCTCGCGTTCGGTGCCGAGTCCCGGATCGGTCAGGACTTCGGCTGGGTGAACCGGATACTGTTGCCGAACGGGTCACGCAGGCCACAGTCGATCCCGTACGGGCGCTCGGTCGGCTCCTCGGTGAACTCGACGCCCCGGCCCAGCAGCGTCTCGTACGTCTTGCGGCAGTCGTCAGTGCTGAAGATCAGCCAGCCGCCCGTCGCGCCCTTGGTCACCAACTCCCGGACCTGCTGCGCCGTCTCCTCGGACAGTGCCGGCGGGCCAGGCGTCGTCAGCAGGATCTGCCGCTCCGGTTCGCCGGGGACGTTGACGGTCAGCCAACGCATGAAGCCGAGGTCGGTGTCCGTGTTGACCTCAAGGCCGAGCTTGCCGACGTAGAAATCAAGGGCCTCGTCCTGGTCGAGGACGTAGATCTGCGAGTGCGTGATGGCATTGAACATGCCCATCACGCTACGGCCCGAGTCGGCCGGAAACTTATCCAAAACTGCTCAGTCGGCGGAAGGTCTCGGCAGCTCAGCCAGCCCGGTCACGCGCTCGGACGCGACCAGGCCATCGTGAAGCAGGTCGGCACGTTCGCGGCCACCGCCTCCTTCCGGTACGTCCTCGGCGAGCTGCCGACGATGTCCCGGAACGTACGGCTGAAGGTCCCCAGGCTGCCGAAGCCGACAGCGAGGCAGATGTCGGTCACGCTGCGATCGGTTTCGCGGAGCAGGAACATCGCCCGCTCGACCCGACGCCGCTGGAGGTAGCGGTGCGGCGTCTCGCCGAACGTCGCCCGGAAGGTACGCGTGAAGTGCGCCTCCGACACGTACGCGATCCGGGCCAGCGCCGGTACGTCCAGCGGTTGCGCGTACGCCCGGTCCATCGCGTCCCGTGCCCGCAGCATCCGGCGGTTGGACTCTTCGACGGCGCGGCTCACGACACCATCACAGCACGGCCCTCCGGCACGGTAGCGAGAAGGATGCCGAGGTAAGAGAAGTCGGGCACGCCCTGGCCCATTTCGCCGTAGGGGCGCCGAGGCCGAAGGGCCACGCAGCTGGCACGGCGCCCGGCTAGAGATCGGCTACGGCGAAGGCCCAGCGTCAGGAGATGTCCTCTGACCTGGGCCTTCGTTGCCGAGCGGGGTGACGGGAATCGAACCCGCACTGTCAGCGTGAAATTGGACCGAGACGGGTCCTGGTACGGCGCTTTGCTTGGTGGACGTGATCTCTGGCGGCCTGGTTTGGCCTGGAGTTACACCCGCTTATGGCCCGTGAGTGGCCCGCACCGAGCCTGCGGTTCACGTCCCGAGGAAGTGGCTCAAGTCTGCGGCCAGGCGGGTCATCTCCTCCCCTGCCTCCAAGACGAACACGGCGCGAGCAGACCATGCCGTGTCGTCCAGATCAACGCCGGAAGCCCGAAGCGTCACGCCAAGCGAGACATAGCCACGCCCATCGTGGCGAGCATCGAGGGCAAGCTCACGCTCCACCGACCTCCAGGTCCGGATCCCGTTCCACCCCTGCCAGTCGGCCGCGAGAGCTTCGACAAAGCTGGGCAGCCTCGTGACGTGTGGGTGGACGAAAACCCCTTCGACATTGGCAACCGTCGATGCTGTCATACCGTCCTCATGCAGCTCCGTGGCCACAGTGAAGACGTACCCATCCCCGTACGGATCTCGAGGTGGATGGATGACCCATCGCGCTCCGCCGGGTTTCCTGAGGACAAGGTGTCCGCTCATGGTGGCTGGGAGTATGCCTCTTCGATCAGCAGCCCCGCCACTTGGTTCTGCAAAGGGCTATCGGCCGGCGGGGGTGTGCCCGGCAATGACTGGCAGAGCTCGTCGACCAGCAGGCAACGGTGGCAAGGCGAAGAAGGACGACGGGTCGCAGAAGGCGGGCAAGAGCAAGCGGCGCGGCGACGACCCAGGCGACGGGATGGCCGGCGTGGTGGCGCGGCGACGCCAATGGCGCGTGGATGGCCCGGAGCATGATCGCGGCCCGGAACACATGAAGGCCCTGGCTGGGACTGATGTCCTGACCAGGGCCTTTCGGTTGGAGCGGGTGACGGGAATCGAACCCGCACTGTCAGCTTGGGAAGTGTCGAAGATGGGCCGTCCGGCCAGGCGACGCCCTGGTCATAGTGGTCTCCAACGGCCTCAGTTGGTCCTGGTTGCCCTGGCTCAATGGCACGCTAATGGCACGCTTCGCTGGGGGCCTGGCCACGTCGATCACGGGCCGCCTGCGTCAGTGCAGTGCCGGTGGTGGCCGTCGTCCTCGCCGCGCTGCGGGTCACCGCTGCCGTCGACTACCGCCCACGTCGATACGCTGCACTGGCTTGATCACGTCCCGCCACAGCCCTCGCATCAATGCTCGATGTCGATTGGTCCCGCCACGTGGCATCGACTGACTTCGCGACATTCTGATCATCCCTGTCCAGCAGAGAGCCACACCGGCAGCCACCGCCAGGGCCGCGACAGCGAACAACGTAATCGTCAACGGCAGGAAACGAACGAGCGCCGATACAAGGACCGACAGGCCGAACACCAGCCCGACAGCTAGGCAGCGGTACCCCCAGACCAAGTTGCGGTAGCCACCGCTCCTTTGGATTCGCGCAACAGCCTTGTCGAGCTCTGTCTCAGCCACCAGCACCGTCCTCGTTCCAGGCATGGTCAGTATGCACCGACCTCAAAATCCGGCGTACAGGCCGACTCGTCCGTCGTACCCCAGGTCAGAGCCGTGATCATGGCTCTGACCTGGTCGTATGTTCTGGCGCCGGTTGGCGTTGATGGTCAACATTGGGCGACGTTTGACGCCCTGGAGACGCCCTGACGCCCTGACGCCCTGGGTACGCCCTGATCTTGGGGCGGTTCTCAGTCTCGATCGTCCACGCCTGGGTTATCGGGTAGGCAGGCCGGCCCGACCGGTCTAGCGTCGTCGGGTGAGTTTCGGCACCTACGCCCGCCACGTGCGCAACCCCGAACTGCCCTACCGGCGCCGGGTGTCCGCGCTGAGGTCTTGCGTGCAGCTGTACCGGCCGATCGGCTTCCACGCCACGCTGAGTTTTCTAGAGGAGATCGCTGGGCCGTTTCAACGCGACGAGGCGGCGTTGCTGCGCGCGTTGGACGCTCTTGTGGCGAGTCGTGCCGGTTGGCATGCCGAACTCCGCGACTACGCCGCCGAACGGAAGCTGGCCAAGCGCCGTGGCCAGCGAAACCCTCGCCCGACCGATCCGAATCCGAGCGGCTTCCCTCGCTGCTGGTACGGCGCTCCCAGACAGGCTGCCCTGCATGCGGTGCGGTACTGGCGTCGCCGTACGGCACCTGCGCTGTTGGCAGACCCGGATTCGATCACGCTGGATGTGGATGCCTGCGTCACCGCGTCCCTCGCAGCAGGGGGGTCGCTGCTTCCCGCCCAACGACAGATGTTGGGCGCAACCGTCGAGGCGCTCCGGCAGCGGATGCGGCCCGAGATGTGGCGCGATGACTCGCGGGCCTACTACCGGGCGTTCAACCTGCTGAGGGTCGCACGGCACCTCGAAACGGCAGCCGATGCGACGTAGCCAGGGACGGCCTGGGCGAGTGCGGCGAACGGCGATCCAGGTGGTTCGGTGGCAAGCCAGTCCGGGTTGTGGACTGGCGCGGCAGTCGGAAGCCCCGACCACGACGGCGGCCAGCCCCGCCGGCTTCCGTCCCGCAGCAAGCTTGTGGGATTGTCGAGGTATGCAGACCATTCGAAAGGACCATGCCGCGTAGGCGCCCGACGCAGGTGCGAGCTTCCAAGCTTCGTGCCCGACCGCTGGACGGCCGTACGTCTGACATAGCCGGCCTCTCGTTCCGAGGGCTCCAAGCCATCGCCTACCTGGAACGCTCCCGTTTCACGGAAGGCGCCGTCGCGCGGGCGCTTCGGGCCTGGGCGGACTTCGTCCAGGACCCGTGGCACCGGCTGTGGGACCCCCAGTACGGCTGTGGCGTCATGGAGTGCTGCCCGGACCTGCGAGAGGTTCGTCAGATCCTTGAAGCTGTGGCTTACGGGCTGCCAGCACGGGACGCCCGTCGATTCAGGGCAGAGGTCGCCAAGATTGACGAGTCGTGGTGACCGTCTGGGAGTCAGTCGGGCGCGGGGCGGTTCCCGCCAGGTCTCGGCGGCTTCCCGCCCCGGCCGCGGAGCGGTCCGGGGCGGTGCTCCGCCGGGCGGCCTGCCGCCCCGGCGCAGCGCCGCGCAGCGGCGCTCTTGATCTAGTACAGGGCTATTCGGCAAGACCCCACAGACTCACCAGAGATCTACAAGGCGTTCGGAACCCCTGGTCAGTGCTGGCAAACTTCCTTCGCTAGTGGCGCAGATCCACTCGTCCCTCAAGGAACTACTCGCCGAAGGGACGAGTCCGAAAAGGCCATGAGGTTTCCAAATCTCTCAACCGCATGAGCGGCTGTGCACTGACGACTCATAGGGTCTGCAAGGGATGGGTGCTAGCTTGTCCACGACACCCGTCACCGGATCTAGGAGGCCCGTTGTCCGGCAGAAAGCCGAAGCCCGATCGCCGGATGATCGTAGACGGAGAAGAGGGGGTTGCTGCTCTTTTATCTAATATGAGCCGCTTCTCGGAGGGTTTAGTTCGTGCGGACTCATGGGACGAGATCGATTCCCAAGCCCCCCACATCATCCACTTCCACGTAACCGCCATGGCCGACCTCCTCGCCGGTCAAGATACATTCGACGTACTTGAACTAGTACGCCAGCATGAGATACCGCTTTTCCTCACCGGCTATAAGGAAAGTCAGAACAGCGGCCTAGCCGCCGTGATTGACGTTGTGGCCTTGATGGCTATCGGTCTCGGGTCACGACTTGTCCCAGCCGTCGGCCCCGACGGCGACGATAAGGAACCGATTCCACATCCTAACACAATCATCGAGCAGCTCTGTACGCATGCGCGAGAAATATTGAAGCTTACGAGCTTACTGAGCGCCTCGCTCGCCGCAAATCCAGACTTGGGTCCCTTGGCAGGACTAGCAGGGCAGCTACGCTCTAGCGAGCTGATGATCCGAGGGAAACATTACGAGTCGATCGGCGCGATCCTCAATGAGGGAGTTCTAGAGATACCGGGAATAGAGGACATACTTGAACGTACGGTCGGCTTTACTTACAGCGAGATCACAGCCGTAAGAGAGGCCATTAGGGAGCAGTACACGACCAAGAAATCCGACCTACTTGACTCCATTGGTCGCGCCGCATCTTCACATGCGGATGGCGGCAGGTTGGACCCCAATGATAAGGCTGTCGCCGAGAAGGCATTCTTCGACTTCTTCGTCTCGCCCGGCACTTCGAGTGCCTTCAGCGCGTCATCTATTGCCCTTAGCAGCGGCGTTGAAATTCAGCGAGTCGAACGCATTCTTAATACCTTCAGCCATCCAATAACTGGCGGAGGCGCAGAGAAGCTAATCACAGCTTTCGTGCAAGGCGGCAATCCGCTTTCCGGAATTGATTTACTTGCTGATGGCACTGGTAATTATCTGATGTTGCAGAACGGCATCCCAATCGATCATGTAAGACGAGTCCTTGAAAATCAAATTAAAGCCTCACCCGACAGCAGAGCATGGAATACTTACGGACAGCGCCGTGATAAATTCGCTGAAGAGTTCGCATGCAAGTTAGTCGCGAGCCTTCTTGGCGTCACGGGTCCGAGTTATAAGGCACTTAAGTACCTAGCACCTACTAGGGGAGACTCCGATTGTGATTTGAGTCGTAATGCCGTGCATCCGGAGAACTACGCAGGCGACGGCGAGACCGACGCGCTGTTCGTAGTCGACGACGTTGCTATTTGCGTGGAGGTCAAAGCAGGCTCGATTCGAGAAAAGGCTAGGGGTGGCAACGCCCTCCGCTTGGCAGACGATTTGAAGAAGACAATCGGGGAGGCCACACAGCAGGCACAACGAGTTCAGTCCCTCCTACTTGAGAATCAGGGGCTCTGGCGCAAGAACGGGCAGTGGATCGATCTTCCCAATGTACGAGAAGCACATTCAGTCGTTGTTTGCCTTGACGACTTTGGCCCGCTGGCAATCGCAGCCGATACCCTTGTCCGCGCCGACCTACTCCCTGGAGATTCGATCCCTTGGGTCGTATCCCTACATGATCTTTCGGTTGCCGAAAGGCTGCTCAATCGCGCTTCTTCGTTTTTGCTCTACTTGCGACGCCGGACGGAAACACAAGCCGCACGACTATTTGTAGCGGTTGATGAACTCGATGTTCTGATGTGGTTCCTCAAGGGTGGCTTCTACTTCACAGCCGATCCAGACTTACTACACCAGCGTTTTCCAGGATCTCTTCTCCCAAAGCCTGGTAAACGCAGGCGGTTCAAGAAGGAAGTGCCTACCCGCGTTGGAACACTGACGGACGATCTCGACGCCTGGATGTACTTCGAGGAGGGATCAAGCGCGATTGAGACTCCCCGCCCAACTCGGTCTGAACACCCAACCATCGAACGCATCCTTGCCTACCTTGAATCCAATCGGGAGCCCGGATGGATCCGCTTCGGTGCCGATCTATCGAATCTGTCGTCAGACGCACAGCATCGGCTAGCCCGCAACATCCAGACGGTCGTTGCAAAGACACGGAGAGATAATGGGTTTCATGCCCTTGCTTTAGGATTCCTAACGCCTTGGGGCCAAGCAGTCTTCTTCGTTGGTTCGCAGCCGGAAGGCTATACCCACGCGAAACAGCGATTGCACGAATATATGAAAGCAAAGAAATACCAGCTACGGGCAGATCGCGCTCTTGGCATCCTCGTCGACACAAGGGAATCAATCGTCGCTGCGGAATATCAGAACGATCCGTGGGAGCCGAGCGATGAGTTGGACAGCCTTGTCGCCGACATGCGCCTGGTACCTGCAGCACGAATGACTCGGGGCGTAAGGCCAAAAGCGTGGCGCGCGAACGGTAGAAGCAACCGGCGGAATCGAAAAGGCGGAAGGAAGAGGTAAGCTCCTCGGCGCTGGCACCTGAGGCAGAACTGAATATCTTCACTAAGCCTATATCGATAGCTCATATTCTACGTCGACGCGATCGGCTGGAAGGACTATCTGAGACGCTGCTTCCACTACCCGTTCACGTGACCGCGTTTGTCTTGTGATGACAAGAAGCGGCACACCAACTCTTAGCCGCAGCAGGTCAAGTTCTGCGGCTGTGGGCATCCGCGCTCTTACGGTTTCGCGAATTGTGGTCGCCGTGATTCCGAGTGATTCCAATTGGGCGACATGGCCGCCTGGCCATGGTTCGCGAGACGGATCGGCAACCGGCGTACCGGCGACCACACCAAGCAGATAATACGACATCGTTAGGTGTTGGGGCTGCCCGTACGTGCATACAAGAAGTCGACGCTCCAACATCATTGTGCCGAGGTCGACTTCGAAGAGCGCGGCGACTTCGGGGCTCGCAGGCACTTCCCGATAAGCGGCTTCTATTCGGTCGGCGTTGTCGACTCCGTGAGGGCCGCCCGGTCCATTTTGCAAGGATCTCTGCGATGGCTTGGGGCGGTAGCGGTCGTGTCCAAGACGGCGTACCGCGAGATTCGGGCGAGCATAGGAGCCCCTACCGTGTTCGGTGACTATCAGACCTTCAGTGCGGAGAACGTTGATCGCTTCGCGGATGGTTCCCCGGGCGACGCGAAACTCAGCCGTAAGTGCACCCTCGGAGGGAAGGAGGGAGCCGGCCGGGATGGCGCCCTCGATGATGCGACGTCGGAGTTCGTCGGCAATAGCTCGGTAACGGGGTTGCCTGTGCGGGGTTGGCACGGGCATCACCGTACCTGTCTGCCGTGTTCTCGTCAGCCATCCATCGTCGTCATGGATGTATAGACAAGTTGCCTGGTTGTAGGTACCTTTCAGAGGTGCGGTCAGGGTGGCTGGTCTGGCAAGGGGTTGGCACGCCGTCACCCCGGCCGCACATCCAAAGTGAACTGATGCGCTGAGCAGTGGTTCGACGCGTCCCCGCGTGTGCCTGAACGGGGGCACGGCGATACCCGACGCCGCTCTCCGGGCGGTGCGCCGTGCCGTCATCGGGCCGGTGGCCAGTCCAGCCTTCCCCCCGGGAAGCCGGCCACCGGCCCTCTCCATCACCCTGCAAGGAGGTCGTGATGCGCCGTGCTCGCTTACTTGTCTGGCTCGCGTTCTGGCGGTCGCCTGGGCGCCACACCCGGCAGCCAAGGTCGACGCCGTCTACACGCCGAGTCGTGGCCCACGCGACTCCTCGGCCTGCTGTGCCGTCCTGGGCTACGGCTCGAACGCGTGACTACCCCTGTTGGCGAGACGCGCCCCTGTTGACGCTCGGGCAGGAGTTCCGAGGACGTGGCGGGAGGTGGTCCCGGTGAGCAGGGCGCCTCGACAGCGGCCCGAGGTAGTTCATCCGCCGTGGTGTGTGCCTCAACGGTGTGAGTTCGTGGTGCCGCCGCAAACGCAGCACGCGCTTCGCCATCACAAGGGGCCGGTACGGAGTTTCGGCGACCGGCGCGGCGGTGGCAACGTCGTCGTGTACCTGTTCGCCGGGCAGGCAGGTCAGCCAATGATCGGGTTCCATGCTGTCGGCCGGTGGCGGGGATCTGGCGGGGCGGTGCTTCGGTTGGCCGAGGTGTGGCGCCTCGCTCGGCACCTGGACGAGCTGCTGCACCAGGCCGGATTCACTTCCCCACGGGGAGACGACGATGGCCGGGAATGACCACAACGCCCGAGGGTTGCCGTGGGCGAGGAGCCTGCGGCGCGACGTATGCCCCGTCTGGTGCCAGGGCTGCGCTGCGGCTGACACACGACACCGTAGCCGGCTGGCGACCGTCGGCCAGGAGGGCAGCGGTTGGCTCAGCGTTCAACTCGTGGCCGATCGCGGGGCCGCACATGCTCCGCTGTTGAAGGTCGATGTCACGCGCTACGGGTCTACCGAAACCGTGCTGCTCACGTTCGCGCAGACCGGCCGCATCCTCGCTGAGATCATCCACCTTCCGTATCCGGTCGGGGCCTGGCAGCTTCGAGAAGATCCGCTGCTTGGGGACGAGGGCGGTGACTGACCGACGCGACAGGTCGACGGCCCGGCAGACGTATCAACGTCTAGGGGGTAGCGTAAGCGGCGTGAACTCTCGTGACTGGCGTCCGCGCTACCTTCAGCTTGCGGAGGAGCTGCGCGCCCGGATCGAGAGCGGTGAGCTTGCCCGGGGTACGGCCATGCCGAGCGAGACGGAGTTGGCCGACTCGTCGGGGCTGTCCCGGACCAGCGTGCGGAACGCCATCCGGCAGCTTCGGGAATGGGGCCTGGTCCGGGCCGAGCAGGGTCGGGGCACCTACGTACGGGCGCCTCGGCAGCGGGTCCGCCGGCGCAACACCGAGCGGTACCAGTGGGAGAAGGACCGGGTACTGCTCGACGAGGCCGAGCGGCGGCGGACCGGTGGGACCGAGCATGACACCGGCCTGACGGTCGATGATCTCAAGTTCCACGCCGAGTACTCGCAGGTGAAGGCGGACGAGGAAATGGCGGCGGCGTTCGGGCTGCCCGTCGGTGCGCCGCTGCTGCGGCGGGTCTACTGGACCAGTTCCCGGCACGAAACTGCTCCGCTGTCGGCGTCGTACTCCTACCTGCCGTACGACATGGTGAAAGGCAACAAGCAACTCCTGTCCGCCGACTACGAACCCTGGCCCGGCGGCACCCAACATCAGCTCTCCACCGTCGGCATCGAGCTGGACCGGATCGAAGAGGTCGTCCAGGCCCGACCACCGCTGCCGGACGAGGCGGAACTACTCGACATCGAGGCCGGCGTTGCCGTCCTGGACGTGCGCAAGACGTCGTACGACATCCGGGATCGTGTAGTAGAGATCGCGGACATCGTTTTCCCTGGTGACCGGACAGAACTCTGCTTCACGACGAAGCTGAAGCGGTGGAACGCTTGAGCCGACTCGTCTCGGTCGTCACGCCCGTTCACTGGCCCAGCGTCGGCTACCTCGCCGACGCTTACGGGTCGTTGGTCGGTCAGAAGATGCCGGACGGGTGGGACTGGCAGTGGCTCGTCCAAGAGGACGGGCAGGACGGGCTACTGCTCGACCAACTCCCCGAGGATCCCCGAATCCTCGCCGGCAGCGGCCGACCTGGCGGTCCCGGCGTCGCCCGGACCCTCGCCCTGGCTCGGGCGGAAGGCGAGTTCGTCAAGGTCCTCGACGCCGACGATCAACTCACCCCGGGCGCGCTCGCCCGGGACATCGCCACGCTCACCGACAATCCACACCTCGGCTGGGTCACGTCACGGGTCCTGGACCTGCACCCCGACGGGTCAACACACGGATGGGACAAGGACCCACCCGACGGACCGATCAGCCGCGGTGCGGTCCTCGCCTTCTGGAAGGCCAACGACTACCGGGCACCCGTACACCCGGCGACCCTATGCATGCGCCGGGATCTCCTCCTGGCCCTCGGCGGCTGGATGGCCCTACCCGCCTCCGAAGACACCGGCCTACTCATCGCGGCCAACGTCGTCAGTGACGGCTACTTCATCGCCGAACCTGGACTGCACTACCGCAAATGGCCCGGCCAGATGACCGGGCAAGCCGCACACCGCGACCCGGCCGAGCACACCGCACGAATGCGGATCATCGAAGCACGGGCCGAAGCACTGCGGTCGCTTCTGTCGGCCTCGCCGTCGTCGTTCGCCTCGGGCCTGCCGACTTCCTGACGTTCCCGCCTCTGCCGGGTCCGGCATCCCTCGACGCGCCCGTAGGGACTTTTCTCCTCAAAGCAGACGACTTCCGATCGACTTGTTGACTTGTCTGCCAAGTCGCCATACCTTCGAAGCTCATACATGGCAGCCAAGTTGATTACTTGGCAAACAAGCTCCGGAGGTCTGGGCAATGGCTCTGCGTGGTGGGACCCGGTTCGCGGTCCGGAGTGAGGACGTGTTCCCGGCGGGGTGCGCGTTGGTGCCCGAGTCGCTGGGTGAGGTGGAGGACTACGACGAGAAGACGGGGCGGCGGTCTCCGGCAAAGGACAAGGTGACGGGCCAGCGCGTATGGCAGGTCCGGGTGATGGACCTTGACCCGGAGTTGGGCAAGCGGTCGCGTGAGACGACGGTCAAGATCTCGGCCGACTACCAGCCCGTTCCGCCAACCGGCGTGCCGTTCGAGGCGGTGGAGTTCGACGGGATGACGGTCACGCCGTACGTGGCGAACAACGGTCGGATGGCGTATTCACTGCGGGCCACCGGGATGCGTGCCCCGGCCGGCGTCGCCCGTGACTCGTCGTTGGCGGCGGCCTGACCGCTGCTGGGTGGGCGGGGCTGTCTGGTCTTGGCGGACGGCAGCCCCGCCCCTCTTTGCCAAATCCCCCTGCTCATGGCGAGAGAGGTCTTTGACGTGTCCAAGCGTAGGCGCCGTACGGCCCAGGTGCGGTCGCGGTGTGGTGTGTGTCAGTCCCGGTTCGACTCGACCGACAGCGCCGACGGCCGTTGCCCGTTGTGCGCGGATCAGCTCGTCCTGCCGCTGCCGGCGGTCCGGGACGCGTCGGGCCGGTTCGTGTCCCTGCGGGGTGTCCGATGATCGGGCGGCCTCGGGGTGAAGTGGTGATGACCTCGGCCGGGGACCTGATGGTGATCCGGCCCAAGCGACTCGAACTGCCGTTGTGGCTGGTGATTCCCGGCCTGCTGCTGCGCTGGGGCTGGCGGGCGCTGTGGTGGTGCCTACGCCACCCGGTCGCCACTGCGTCGACGGCGTTCCTCCTCACCGTCTACCTTGACCATGGCTGGCAAGGTCTCGTCACCCTGCTGGTCCTGGTTGGCGGGGTGTCGGCGGTATGGCGGTGGCGGCACGAAGCATCGTGGTGGACCTGGTTCGCTGGTCCGCTGCTCGGTTGGTTCCGCCGGGTGACCGTCTACCGCCGGGCGTGGCGGGAAGCCATGACTCTGTGCGGGCTGGCCGCGCGGTTCGATCATCAGACGGTTCTGCCTCGGCTGCTGTCGGTGCGCTCTGATCCGGCGTTGGACGTGCTGGCGGTCCGGATGGTGCGCGGTCAGACGCCGGAGGACTTCCAGCGGGTCACGTCGAACCTGGCGTACGCGTTCGGTCGTCGGCATGCCCGGGTGTACTCCGAGCATCCCGACGACCGGCCTACCCGGTCGGGGCGGTGGGCGTGGCTGCTCCGTGCGGTCGATGCCGTTCGGTTCCGCGACCGGCCCAGCGTTGTCTACCTGGTCCTGGTCCGCACTGACGCGCTCCGCGCTGTCGTTCCGCCGTTCGAGGTCCCGGCGGTGCCGGACTTCACCGCGCTGCCGCTGGCCAGGCGGGATGACCTGAGTACCTGGTGCCTGCACCTGCTGGCGACTCACGTCCTGGTCGGCGGCGCCACTCGGCGCGGCAAGGGCTCGGTGCTGTGGTCCCTCGTCCGCGCACTCGGCGGCGGGGTCGCGTCCGGGCTTGTCCGGCTCTGGGTCATCGATCCGAAGGGCGGGATGGAGTTCGCCATGGGGCGGCCGATGTTCGCCCGGTTCGCCTGCAAGTCGTTCGAGGCCATGGCCGACCTCCTGGACGAGGCCGTCACCGTCATGCGGGAACGGCAGGCCAGGCTTGCCGGCGCCGTCCGGGTCCACACTCCGACCGTCGCCGACCCCCTGGTCGTGGTCGTCATCGACGAAATGGCCGTGCTTACCGCGTACCTCCAGGACGTCGAGCTGCGTAAACGGATCGCCGCGTCGCTGGGGCTGCTGCTGTCCCAGGGTGCCGGGGTCGGTGTCCTGGTCGTGGCCGCGTTGCAGGACCCACGCAAGGAGGTCCTGCCGTTCCGGGACCTCTTCCCCACCCGCATCGCGCTCGGCCTCACCGAAGCGTCACAGGTCGACATGGTGCTCGGTGATGGTGCCCGGGACCGGGGAGCGCTGGCCGACCAGATGCCGCGCTGGGCCAAGGGCGTCGGGTACGTCATCCTCGACGGCACCCCCGAACCCGCCCGGGTTCGGTTCTCGTACATCTCCGACGACGAGATCCGGGCCATGGCCGAGCGCTTCCCGGCTCCGGTCGACGCGGCGGACATCCTGGCCCAGGTCGGCCGGGAAACCGCCCCCGAACCCACCCGGCCATCCCTGCCCCGACAGCGCTCCTCCGGGCCGCTGCTGCCGGACGCGCTGCTCAACCTCCTCCGGCAGGACCCGGACACGGACGGGGGTAAGCAGGCATGACCGAGCCGACCGCGCGACGGTTCTACCGCCTCCGCACCCCGAGCGACACCGGGCAGAGCACGGCCGTATCGGTACGCGTCGACCCGGACCGGCCGGACCCGTACCCCGTCTACCTGGCCGTCGGTGCCGGCCGGCGCCGGATGTACCTCACGCCTGATGAGGCGTGGGCGCTGTGGCGCTGCCTGTCCGAAGCCGTCGCCACCCTCGGCGACCCGCCCGACAACATCCGCACCACCATCCGACCGGCCCGGAGGTGACAAGCCATGACACCCCTCAACCGCATCGCGGCTGCGCTCCGCCGGCCGCTACGCATTCGACTCATCGCGCCACCCGACAAGGCGGCGGCTGCCCTGCGCGGCCTGGCTGCCTTCCTTCACCACCGCACCGAGCTGCGGTACCGGCGCATCCGCATCGACCTGACCATCCGGCCCGACGAGGAGGGCAACCGATGAACCCGTGCACCCTCCACCCCGGCGAGCCGACCTGCGACCGATTCGGCCTGATCGAGATCGAGCACGGGACCGGCGCCCGTGACTGGACCTGCGAAGACCACGCCATCCGCGCCATCTGGACCATCGACGGTGGCCGCGTCGTCCGGGACCTGCGCACCGAGCAGACGGGAGCGGGCCGATGATGCGGGTACGCCTCGAAGCTTCGGCCCGGCTGCTGATCCTGCTCGCCATCGGCGGGATGGCCGGCGCTGCCGCGTTCACCCATGTGCATGACCTGACCGTCGCGCACGGTCAACCCGACTGGATCGGCTGGGCTAACGGCGTTGCCATCGAGCTGATGGCGATCTACCTCGGGCTTGAGATCCGTGCCCGGCGTCGGGCCGGTCGTCCGGTCGGGTTCGTCGCCGTGCTCCTGATCGGCTTCGCCATCCTGTCCCTCGCCGCCCAGGTCGCCGAAGCCGAACCGTCGGTCTGGGGCTGGATCGTCGCTGCGGTTCCCTCCCTCGCCTTTCTCGCCCTGGTCAAAGTCGTCTTGTCCAGCGCACCCGCCACCGTCTCGGCCACCGACGACGAAGCGCCGGCCGTCGTCGACGACCCCGGTCCGGAACCCGTCGCCGTCGATCCCGAACAGGTCCAGGACCGTGCGCCGGTCGTCTACGCCCCGGTACCGGCCTCGCGGCCGGGATCGTCGACGGTGCTGCCTCCGCTCGGCGTCGTCCACCCTGCCCGTTCCGCCGGGGTCGCCCGATGACGGCACCGACCCTGCCCGGCCTCGACCCGTCCGCCCCGACTCCGGAGCAGCCTCGGCCGGGGTCGCGGGCGGCACGGATGGGCCTACCCCGCGCGGTCGATGTCCTCAAGGACGTCGCCACCGAATACGGCGTCTGCATCCGCCCGCTCGCCATGCGCCGCACCGACCTGAACACCGGGCAGACCGAGGTCATCGGCCTGCCCTGCGGGGCGACCCAGGAGGACAAGTGCCCGGCCTGCGCGAAGAAGAACCGCCGGCTACGGCAGGCACAGATCCGGGAAGGCTGGCACCGTTCGGACGAACCCCTGCCCGGCCCAGAACCCGCAACCGAGGAGCAGAAGGCGCTGATCGTGCTGCGGGCGCACCTGGAGTACGGCCGCGACGAAGCGGCCCGCGCCTCGCAGTGGGATCAGGTCGAAGACCTCGACGAGGCCATCCGCGAGGTGGAAGAGGCGATCACGGCCGAAGGGTTACGCGGCCGGGTCGGTCCGCCCCACCAGCCCGGCGACGACGGCCAGGGCGACAAGGACACCGGCCGGCGCCGCAAGCGCTCCACCAGGCGGCGGCAGGACGCACCCGACCTACCCCGGCGCAAGGTCGAGCGGCGCACGGTCGGCAAGGTCTACACCGCCCCGGACGGCTCGACCTACCAGCCGTCGATGTGGCTCACGCTCACGCTCGACTCGTACGGTCCGGTGCTGTCCGACGGAACTCCGGTCAACCCCGACCGGTACGACTACCGCCGTGCAGCCTGGGACGCGGTCCACTTCCCTCGACTCCTCGACCGGTTCTGGCAGAACCTCCGACGCTGTGAGGGCTGGAACGTCCAGTACGCCGGGTGCGTCGAGCCGCAACGCCGACTCGCCCCACACGCGCACTTCGCCATCCGGGGCACCATCCCGCGTGACGCGCTGCGCACCGTGGCAGCGGCCACCTACCACCAGGTGTGGTGGCCGTCCGTCGACGTACAGCTCTACACCCGCGACCGGCCACCGGTCTGGGACGAGCAGGCGGCGGCCTGGGTCGATCCCGACACCCGGCAACCGCTGACCACCTGGACCGAAGCACTCGACGCCATCGACCAGGACCCCGACGCCGAACCCGTACACGTCGTCCGCTTCGGCGCCCAGGTCGACGCACGCGGCGTCATGCCCGGCACCGACGACGCGGCCCGGACCATCCGCTACATCACGAAGTACATCACCAAGGCCACCGGTGACTGCCACAAAATCGCCACCGAACGGCAGCAACGCCACCTCGACCGGCTCTGGCAGCAACTCCAGATCACACCCTGCACCGACCGTTGCGCCAACTGGTTGCTCTACGGGGTCCAGCCGAAGAAGGCGCACGCCAAGCTCAAGGCCGGCCGGTGCCGGGGCAAGGTGCACCAGCGGGAAACCCTCGGCATCGGCGGCCGGCGCATCCTCATCTCCCGCGACTGGTCCGGCAAGACCCTCGCCGACCACAAACACGACGCCCGTGCCTGGGTACGGGCGCTCCTCGGCGTCACCACCGACCTTGCCGGCGTCGACCACGCCCAGGGCGCCACCACCGAACCCGTACGCCACGCCTGGGAACTGGCCCGGCCCGACGACCCGGACGTCGGCCCGATGAGCCACCGGCTCATGCGCGCCATCTCCGAACGCGCCCGATGGCGTACCGAACTCCTCGCCGCGAAGGACCGCGCGGCCCAGGGAGCGACGCCCGACCTTTCGGCAACCGCAGACAGCACAACAGTCAACGGGGAGGACTGACCACAGTGGATGAGGTTCTGACCATCGAGCAGGCGGCGGCCCGAATCCAGATGAGTGAGCGGTACGTGCGCCGGCTCGTCGCCGAGCGGCGCATCCCGTTCCACAAGCTCGGCCGGAGCGTGCGAACCAGGGCCGTCGACCTGGCCGCGCACCTGGACGCCGGACGGGTCGAGCCGTTGACCGCCTCCGGCGTGTGGAGCGGGATGCGGAGGGTCGCCTGATGGCGAACAAGGAGAGGCACCGCCGGTTCGGCAACGTGCGCAAGCTTCCATCCGGTCGCTATCAGGCGCGGTACCCCGGACCGGATGGCCGGCTACGTCCCGCACCTGAGACGTTCGCTCGGAAGTCAGAGGCAGAGCGATACCTGACCCTGGTCGAGTCGCAGATTGCCCGGCGGGAGTGGACCGACCCCGAGCGGTCAAAGATCAACCTCGGCGAATACGCCGCGCGCTGGATCGAACAACGCCCGAACCTCCGGCCACGCACGATCCACCTCTACGGCTGGCTGCTCGGCAAGCACATCGCGCCGTACCTCGGCGGGGTCGAGCTGGGCCGGCTGGACACGCCGCTGATCCGAGAATGGCGGGCGCAACTGCTCGGCAACGGCGTCTCGGAGAGCATGGCGGCAAAGGCGTACCGGCTGCTGCGGGCCGTGCTGATGACCGCCGTACGAGAAGACGAAATCCTGCCGAAGAACCCGTGCCGGATCACGGGCGCGGACCAGGAGAAGGCGACCGAACGGCCAGTGCTGACCCTGGCCCAGGTCTTCGCCCTGGCCGACGCCGTACCGGCCCGGTATCGCGCCCTAGTCCTGCTGACCACCTTCGGCTGCCTGCGCTGGGGCGAGGTGGCGGCAGTACAGCGGCAGGACATCGACACCAAGGCGGGGACAGTACGCGTCCGCCAGGCGTTCACGGAACAGCGGGGCGTCGGCCTGGTCCTCGGCCCGCCGAAGTCCCGAGCTGGCCGACGTACGGTCAGCCTGCCCCCGGCCGTGGTTTCGGCAATCGTGGATCACCTCGCCACCGAGGTCGACGACAACCCCGAGGCGTTCGTGTTCACGACCGAGAACGGACGGCCGATCTGGCGGGGCAACTTCAACAAGCTCACCAACTGGAAGGCGGCCGTCGCCAAGGTCGGTCAGCCGAACCTCCACTTCCACGACCTGCGGCACACCGGCAACACCCTCGCCGCACAGACCGGAGCCAGTACCCGGGACCTGATGGCCCGGATGGGCCACGACTCGCCACAAGCCGCGCTGATCTACCAGCACGCCACGGCGGAAGCCGACCGAGCCATCGCCGCCGCACTGGACGCCGCCGTACGCGGCGAGGAGAAGGCCGAACGCAAGAAGGCGAAGAAGGGCGCCCAGAAGGCAGACAAGAAGTCCGACGGGAAGAAGGCCAAGAAGAAGGCGCGCAAGGCGGATGGCACGCGCCCCGGCGACCCGGACGACGGTGCGGCCGGCGCCCTGGTGCACCGGGGCTAATGGCACGCCAATGGCACGCGACGTAATCATGGATCTTGGAACATCGAAGGCCCTGGCTGGGACTGATGTCCTGACCAGGGCCTTCGGGTTGGAGCGGGTGACGGGAATCGAACCCGCACTGTCAGCTTGGGAAGCTGATGTTCTGCCATTGAACTACACCCGCGAGCGGACCCACTGTACCTGGTCGGGTCCGATCATGCACTCACCCTCCCCCGCGTAGGGGCTGCGAGCGCCCCGTCACTCGCTCGGATCGGTCGCGAACCACGCCGTGCCACCTCGTTTGCAACTAAGGCCACGACGAGTAACGTCCGCCCCACCTGCAACTATGGCTCTACGTCACTACAGAGCCACTCTCCGGATGCAAAGGGTGTTGGCAATGGCGTTTCATGGACTGCGACCATCGTCGCGTTCCGGCATGACCGGCATGGCGAGCATCTTTCTCGTCCTGCTGCTGGGACCCGGTCCAGTGGTGGCGGCACCCTCGGGCTCGGCCGGAGGGTCCAGCGGACCGGGCTGCACCGAGACGACCGAGGTTCATCCGAACGGGAAAGCGCGGCCCGGAGCGCCGCACACCACCGAGCCGAACGAGCTGACTCCGGCCGAGGCCACCGAACTGGAGCGTGCGGTCGACTCGGCGTACGCGCACCGGGTCGGGGTGGCGCCGCTCGGTGTATCGAGGAGGCTCAGGATTACCGTCAACGTGGTGTTCCACGTGATCAGCGAGCGGCGGACCCGGGCCGACGGGGACATCCCACTGTCACTGATCAACGCTCAACTGAAGGTGTTGAACGACTCGTTCGGCGGGCGTACCGGTGGGGCCTGGACGCCGTTCTACTTCAGGCTGAGGAAGGTGAACCGGGTGGTGAACCCGGCCTGGTATCCGATTGTGCCGGAGAGCCCGGCGGAGGCGCAGATGAAGCGTGCGCTGCGGGTCGGCGGCAAGCACACCCTGAACGTCTACACCGGACTGCTGGACGACGAACTGCTCGGCTGGGCGACCTTCCCGAAGCGCGAGTTCGACCCGTACGACGGGGTGGTGGTGCTCGCCGAGTCACTGCCCGGCGGCAGGGCGGCGCCGTACAACGCGGGTGACACGGCGACCCACGAGGTCGGACACTGGCTGAACCTATACCACACCTTCCAGGAGGGTTGCACGGGTCGAGGCGACCACGTCTTCGACACGCCCGCCGAGGCGGAGCCGGGCTTCGGCTGCCCAAAGCGACGGGACACCTGCGCGACGAGGCCGGGCCTCGACCCGATCCATAACTTCATGGACTACTCGGTCGACGCCTGCATGTACGAGTTCACCTACGGGCAGGCGCTCCGGATGCTCAGGGCCTGGAAGGCGTTCCGCGAGCCGTAGGTCAGGACGCCGGGACCGGCGCCTCTTCGACGGCCCGGCGCCGGCCGCGCCGCTTCGGCCCGGCGGCGGCACTGCCCTCGGGACCGCCGACCGCGCCGGCCGGGTCGAGCCAGACCTGCACGGCGGGACGCTCGGACCGATCTCCGGCGGCGAGCGGCGTGGCGCCGTTGCTGCCGTGCCGGGCAACCATCGCCACGTCGACGGTGAACTCGAAGAGCCGCCAGTCGACCTGCGGTGCGGCCCGCAGGTTGCCGGCGAGCTGGTCCACCCGCGCCTGGTCGGTCACCGGTCGGGCCCGGCCGGCGACGTACGCCTCGTCGTCGCTGTCCTCGGGAGGGAACGAGTGCAGCGCGTAGCGCCCGTCCCGTTCGAGGTCGCGCCGCTTCGGAGAGTCGACGACGAAACAGAAGAGTCCCTCGTCGGTGATGACCGGGGACACCGGGTGCACGCGCGGCCCACCGTCGGCGCGCACGGTCGCCAGGTAGCCGAGACCCGGGCCGTACTGCTGGATGAGGACGCGGATCGCGTCGGCGAGTCGGGGCTCGTCAGAGGCGAATTCGGACCAGGATGCCATGGGTACATTCTATCGAACACATGTTCGATCACCTACCCCGATCCCACCCATCGGCGAGGTCGCGCCCCGTCGACTCCGCTCGACTCGCTAAGGTGATCCGGTGCTGCTCTCCGACCACGACCTAGTGATCGAGATCAAGGCGGGCGCGCTCGCGCTTGAGCCGTTCGAGCCCGCGCTGGTGCAGCCGTCGAGCATCGACGTACGCCTGGACCGGCTCTTCCGGGTCTTCAACAACCACCTCTACACGCACATCGACCCGGCGGTGCAGCAGGACGACCTGACCTCGCTGGTCGACGTGCCGGACGGCGAGCCGTTCGTGCTGCACCCGGGTGAGTTCGTGCTCGCCTCCACGCTGGAGGTGATCTCCCTCGGCGACCAGCTGGCGGGAAGACTCGAAGGAAAATCGAGTCTGGGCCGGCTCGGCCTGCTCACCCACTCGACCGCGGGCTTCATCGACCCCGGCTTCTCCGGGCACGTCACGCTGGAGCTGTCGAACGTGGCCAACCTGCCGATCCGGCTCTGGCCCGGGATGAAGATCGGCCAGCTCTGCATCTTCCGGCTCTCGTCGCCGTCCGCCCACCCGTACGGGTCGGCCGTCTACGGCTCGCGTTACCAGGGGCAGCGCGGCCCTACCCCGAGCCGCTCCTGGCAGAACTGGCGCACCTGGCCCACCCGCTGAGGCTGTTGGCGACAGAAGCAGCACGCCTGCACCGAACGGCCCGGGCCGGGCCGGACGGGCAGCCGGGAACGCGAACAGAACCGAATGGCAGAACCCCCGCCGCACCTGCGCGACGGGGGTTCTGCCATTGACTCGGTCCGGGAGACGTCAGCCGGGTCTACCGAAGCTGTGGATCTCGCCGTCGTCCATCCGCTTCATCTTGATCGGTTCGCCGGCCCGGGAGGCGTGCACGATCCAGCCGTCGCCGACGTACATGCCGACGTGGCTGAGGTCGGCGTAGTAGAAGACCAGGTCACCGGGGCGTAGCGCGGAGCGGCTGATGCTGGCGGTCTGGCCGCGCTGGGCCCGGGCGTTGTGCGGCAGCGACACGCCGCCCTGGTTCCAGGCCGCCAGGGTCAGGCCGGAGCAGTCGTACGAGCCGGGACCTTCGGCACCCCACTTGTACGGCTTGCCGATCTGGGCACAGGCGAACTTGACCGCCTTGCCGGCCGCACCTCCAGGGTAGGTGGCCGGGCAGGGCGCGGGCCGCAGCGGGCCGGCCGAGCCGTTCCCGTACGCCTGGATCCGCAGCTTCTGCAACCGCTCGACCTCGGCGTCGATTTCCTTCTTCTTCGCCGCCAACTCTTTCTCGGTCTTGGTCAACTGGCTGACCAGCCGGTCCAGCGGAGCCTTCTGGGAGGCGTACTTGTCCTTGAGTTCGACGACCGCCTGCACCTCGCGCTGCTGCTGCCGCGCGAACTGGTCGAGCACCGAGAGCTGGCCGACCAGCGCGGTCGGCGACTTCGAGGTGAGCAGGGCGTTGACCGCCGAGGCCTTGTCACCCTTGTACGCCTGCACCGCGAAGTCGCTCACCCGGTTCATCGCGGCGTCGATCTGCGACTGGAGCGGGGCGATCTTCTTCTGCAGGGCGGCGGCCTGCTTCTTCTTCGCGGCCAGGTCCTGCCGGGTGGCGTTGTGCTTCTCGACGACCGGCTCCAGCTTGCGCCAGGCGGTGTCGATCTGCTGCTCGATCTCGGCCACCGTCGGTTCGGCGAGCGCCGGCGTCGTGCCGGTGAGCAACACCGCGGCGCTGGCCAGTGCGGTGAGCGCGATGGCGAGAATGGACCTTCGAGGGCGCGGTTTCGCGTTCCCGGCGTCGGTGGATGCCGACCGGAGGGATGGCGACCGCGACGGGGCAGGGGGAGCCACCGGGGTCCGTACTCCTTCTTCCGTAGCCCGCCTACCGGGTTAGCTGACGGGTTCGGGCGGGAAGATTGTCGCCCTACCGCGTGAGACGCGGATTCACCCCATGAAGCTCGGGTCCCCGGTTCGCTGAGTGTGACGATTCGGCGGTGTCGAGACGTCGCCGCCCGGCTAGGCGGCCTGCCGTCGGCTCGACGGTCCCCAACACTAGAGAAGGGTGTTATCCAAACGCAACCCCGTGATCTGAGTCGATTCGTTAGGTATCGGACCAGTCGCTGACGGTGGGAGCCACTGGGATTCTTCACGGTGGCGGAGCCCGCACTGGAGACGCCGAACACGCTGCGTGTCGGTGAAAGTTTTCTGCATAGCGACGAGCTTCCTCGGCAGGTATTGACGGGCACCGGTCCCGGGTGGAGGGTGATCTTCAGGCCCACCCCCGGCTCATGGAGGTTCGATGCTTCCCACCACACACCCGCTGAGCAGGAGAATCGCGATCGGAGCCGCGGTCGTCGGCGCCGCCGCGCTGCTGCCGGCCAGCCCCGCGCCAGCCACCGTCGCACTCCCCGACACCCGGCAACAGGAGTACGCCGCCGCGGCGGCCGAGTTCGGCGTACCCGAGAGCGTGCTGCTCGGCGTCTCCTATCTGGAATCCCGCTGGGACACGAATGCCGGCACGCCGAGCACCAGCGGCGGGTACGGCCCGATGCACCTGACCGACGTCGCCGGGCTGGCCGCCGAGCCGGAACACCCGGAGCACGGCGAGGACCGGCGCGGTGACCCGGCCCGGCCCGCCCGACCGGCGACCGGACCCGCCGGCCCGCACGTCGACCGGACCGGCGACACACCGCCCGGCGGGCAGACCCTGGACGCCGCCGCCGCGCTGACCGGGGTCGACGAGCACGTGCTCCGCGCCGAACCGGCAGCGAACATCCGGGGCGGGGCGGCGCTGCTGGCGTCGTACCAGCAGGCGCTGGCCGCGCCGACGGGCCGGGCCAGCGACCCGGCGACCTGGTACGGCGCGGTGGCCCGGTACGCCGGCAGCGACCGCGCGGACGCCGCGGCGGCCTTCGCCGACGAGGTGTACCGGACCCTCGCCGAGGGCGCCAGCCGGACCACGGACGACGGCCACCGGATCACCCTGCCCGGGAGGCCGGGGATCGCCCCGCAGCGCTCCTGGCTGGACCGGCTCGGCCTGCCCGGCACGCCCCGTCCGGACGGACTGGAATGCCCGCGCGACATCTCCTGCGAGTGGATCCCGGCCCCCTACCAGGCGCTCGGGGACGGCGACTACGGCAACCACGACCTCTCCGACCGGCCGGGCCGGCAGAAGATCGAGTACATCGTCATCCACGACACCGAGGGCAGCTACGACACCACCCTGCGGCTGGTGCAGGACCCCACCTACGTGAGCTGGCAGTACACGCTCCGCTCGGCGGACGGGCACATCGCGCAGCACGTAAAGGGCAAGGACGTGGCCTGGCACGCCGGCAACTGGTACGTCAACGCCAAGGCGATCGGCCTCGAACACGAGGGCTTCGCCGCCCAGGGCACCTGGTACACCGAGGCGATGTACCGGACCTCGGCCAAACTCGTCCGCTACCTCGCCGACCGGTACGACATCCCGCTCGACCGCGACCACGTCATCGGGCACGACAACGTCCCCGGCATCCTGCCGGCGAACGTGCGCGGCATGCACTGGGACCCGGGCCCGTACTGGGACTGGTCGCACTACTTCGATCTGCTCAAGGCGCCGTTCCGGGGCATCGGCCTGCCGGCCGCCGGCCTGGTCACCATCGACCCGGACTTCGCCACCAACCGGCCGGCCTTCACCGGCTGCGAGACCGCCGGGGTGCCCTGCCCGTCGCGCGGCTCCTCCTCGGTGATCCTGCGCAGCGCGCCGGCCGCCGACGCGCCACTGGTGAACGACATCGCGCTGCGCCCGGACGGCACCCCGAACACCATGCACATCTCCGACCACGGTGCCCGGGCCTCGGCCGGGCAGACGTACGCGCTCGCCGGCCGGCAGGGCGACTGGACGGCGATCTGGTATCTCGGGCAGAAGGCGTGGTTCCACAACCCGAGGAGCAACCCGGCCGCGAAGTGGGCGCTCGGGCTGGTCGCGACGCCGAAGCCGGGCCGGGCGACGATCCCGGTGTACGGCAGGGCGTACCCGGAACCGGACGCCTATCCGACCGGCGTACCGGTGCAGGCGGTCACGCCGTTGCAGTACACCCTCGCCGCCGGGCAGCGGTACGCCGTCGGCAACGTACTGCCCAGCGAGTACTACCGGACCGCCACCTTCGACGGCTCGTCACCCGGTGACTGGACGGTGATCCGGGGCGACCTGAGGTACGTCCAGATCCAGTTCGGTCACCGGATCATGTTCGTCAACGCCGACGACGTACGACTGTTGCCGTCGCCGATCGGCGCGCCGCGCTAGACCTGGCCGGCGACCGGCGCGGGTGGTGCACCGGTGCCGGTGGGGTCCGTGGCCGTCCCGACGACGGCGGTGAGCACGTCGTCCAGGGTAACCACCCCCATCGGCACCCGCCCGTCGCTGACCAGCACCATGTGCCGGCGCTCCCGGCGCATCGACAGCAGCAGGTCGGCCAGGCTCCGGTCCGGCGGCACCACGGCCAGCGGCCGGAGCAGCTCCGTCGGGACCGGCGCCCGGCGGGCGGCACCGGAGTACCCGAGGACGTCCTTGACGTGCACGAAGCCCAGCACCCGGCGGGTGGCCCGCTGCACCACCGGGAACCGGGACCGGCCGGTGCGGGTCGCCAGCACCTCCAGGGAGGCCGGGGAGACGTCCTCGGCCACGGTGGTGACCGTGGCCCAGGGCCGCAGCGCGTCTGCGGCGGTACGCCGGTTCAGCGCCAGTGCGCCGGTGATCCGGGCATGCTCCTCCGAGCCGAGCAACCCCTCTGTCCGCGCCTGCGAGACCAGCCCGGCCAACTCCTCGGCGGTGAAGACCGTTTTCACCGCGTCGGTCGCCTCGATCCGCCACAGCCGCAGGATCCGCGCCGACGTCCACTTCATCGCCAGCAGCAGCGGCTTGGTCGCCACGCAGAACGCCAGCATCGCCGGCCCGAGCCAGAGCGCGGACGGCTCCGGCCCGGCCAGCGTGATGTTCTTCGGCACCATCTCGCCGATCACGGTGTGCAGGAAGACCACCACGCCGAGCGCGATCACGAAGGCGATCGGATGTACCGCGCGGTCCGGCAGCCCGAGGTCGTGGAACGGCTCCTCCAGCAGGTGCGCCAGGGCCGGCTCGGCGATGGCGCCGAGCCCGAGCGAGCAGATGGTGATGCCGAGCTGGGCACCCGCGATCATCAGGGGGATCTGGTTCATCGCCGACAGCGCCCACCGGGCCCGCTGCGACCCGGCCGCCAGCGGCTCGATCACGGTACGCCGGGACGCGATCAGCGCGAACTCGCTGCCCACGAAGAAGGCGTTGCCGAGCAGCAGCCCGAGGGTGATCAGCAGGTTCACCCGGCGGCCTCCTCGGGCCGGACCACCCGGACCTGCTCGATCCGGTGCCGGACCACCTCGACCACGGTGAACTCGAAGCCCTGCTCCTCGACGGTCTCACCGGCCACCGGGATGTGGCCGAGCCGGGCCAGCAGGAACCCGGCCAGCGTCTCGTACGGGCCCTCGGGCAGCCGGAAGCCGACCTGCTCGACCAGCTCGTCCTCGCGCAGCACCCCGTCGACCAGCACGGCGCGTTCCCCGCCCGGCACCGTCAACTCGACCGGGCGGGACTCGGCGGCGTCCGGGGTGGACTCGGCCGCGCCCGCGGTGAACTCCTCGGCGACCGGGTCGAACTCGTCGGCGATCTCCCCGACCAGCTCCTCGACCAGGTCCTCGACGGTCACCACCCCGTCGGTGCCGCCGTACTCGTCGACCACGATCGCCAGGTCCGCGCCGGCCGAGCGGAGCGCCGCGAGTACGCCGTCCAGGTCCAGGCTCTCCGGCACGTACACCGGCTCGCGGGCCACCGCGGCCACCGGGGTGCGGGCCCGGCGGTGGGGTGGTACGCCCAGCGCGTCGACGACCCCGGCCACCCCGGTGACCAGGTCGACGGTCTCCTCGTAGACGGGGAAGCGGGTCCGGCCGGTCTGCTGGGCCAGGGCCAGCAGCTCGGCGACGGAGGCGGTGGCCCGCAGCGCGACCACGTCGACCCGGGGCGTCATCGCCTCGGCGGCCCGCTTGTCGCCGAACCGGATCGTCCGTTGCAGCAGCATCGCGGTCTCCCGGGGCAGCGCTCCGGCTCGCGCGGAGATCGCCGCCAGCAGGCCGAGTTCCTCGGGGGAGCGGGCGCTGGCCAGCTCCTCCTGCGGTTCGACGCCGAGCCGGCGGACCAGCCAGTTCGCCGAGTTGTTCAGGCCCCGGATCAGCCAGCCGAAGATCCGGGAGAATGTCCGCATCGGCCCGGCGGTGGCCAGCGCGGCCGGCATCGGCCGGGCCAGCGCGGCGTTCTTCGGCACCAGCTCGCCGAAGAGCATCGACAGCAGCGTCGCCAGGGCCAGCGCGAGCAGCGGGGTGACCCGCCCGGTGGCGTCCCCGGCGACCGGACGCAGCAGCGGTGTGAAGAGCTTCGCCAGCGCCGGCTCGGCGAGATAGCCGGTGAGCAGGGCGGTGATGGTGATGCCGAGCTGCGCGCCGGAGAGCTGGAAGGAGAGTTCCCGCAGCGCCTTGCGGACCGTGCCGGCCCGCCGGTCGCCGCCGGCCACCCGCCGGTCGAGTGCCGCCCGGTCGACGGTGACCAGGGCGAACTCGGCCGCGACGAAGAAGGCGTTGCCACCGGTCAACAGGACGAAGCCGACCAGCGGCAACAGGGTGGTGAGGAGTAGGGCGTCGATGATCCGTTCACCTCGACCGTGGTTGCGTCCGGCCCGCGATTATCGAGCACAGTACCGGCCCGACCAGGCGTCGGCTGCCCGGTGGCCACGGTGCGCGGGGCGGCGTGCCCCGGGGTGGCTCAGCGCCGCAGGCAGCGCCAGCCGAACGGGTCCCGGCCCTCCGGGTTCTCCGCGAACGCGCCGTCGCCGTAGGTGTCCCGGCAGGCCCGGTCGATGTCGACGGTGCGGGAGGGGAGCAGCAGCCGCTCGCACTCCCAGCCGCCGTCGTCACGGGTGTCCGACCAGCTCACCCCGCCGACGTGCTCGTCGCAGTAGCGATCCATCATCCGGGCCAGTTCGTCCCGGCCGTCCGGGCCGAGCAGCACGGGCTGCGGGGGCGGCGGCGGGGCGGCCGGCGGCGGGCTGGTGGTCACGGGTGGCGTCGGCGCCGCCGCGCCCTGAAGCGGTGGCCGCGACGAGCTCGACGGTGCCGGTGGGGTCGGCGCGGGAGCACCGGTGGCCCGGGACGTCGGGCTCGGGGTCGCCGTCGGGGTCGTCGCGGGCGTACTCGTCGGCAGGACGTCGTCCGGGGTCGGGTACGCCGGCGCTGTCGGCTCCGGCGCCGGCGGGCTGGCCACCGCCGCCGGTACGCCGACCCCCGGCTCGGTGCCGCCACCCCAGCCCATCGTCCGGAGCGTCTCCGCGCCGAACGGGACGGCCAGGAGCAGCAGCCCGACCCCGAGCCCCACCGTGGAGATCACCCGGAGCCGGCGTCCCGACCGGTCGCGCCGGTCGACCGACCCGGCCTTCCGGTGCCGTCCGCTCGACTCCGTTGCCATCCGGTGTGGTGCGCTTTCCGCCACGCGGCGCCCGCCTCCTCGCGGTCCTGGGGCCGCCGTCGGCCCACCATCGCCTGGTTCGGGACCGCCGTCGGCGGTCCGGCATCGACAGGTACGAACGAGCGCCGTGTGTGGTTCACCGCAGTGCGTGACTGTGGTGACCGGCAGGCGATCGGGCGCCCCTCCACAGGGTTCGGACAGGTGGCACCGGCTAGCGTCGAATTCATGATCGATGATACGGCTCCGCTGGCCGCCGAACCCACCCCGCTGAGCGGGATCGCCGAGTGGGCGACCGACCTGATGGACACGCTCGGTGCCCCCGGAGCGGGCCTGGCGGTGGCGCTGGAGAACCTCTTCCCGCCGCTGCCCAGCGAGATCATTCTGCCGCTGGCCGGCTTCGCCGCCAGCCGGGGCGAGATGAGCCTCGGGTCGGCGATCTTCTGGACCACCCTCGGTTCGGTGGTCGGCGCGCTGGCGCTCTACTACGTCGGCGCGCTGCTCGGCCGGGAGCGTACCCGGGCGATCGCCGCCCGGTTGCCGCTGGTCAAGCTCGCCGACGTGGACCGCACGGAGGCGTGGTTCGTCCGGCACGGAGTCAAGACGGTCTTCCTCGGCCGGATGATTCCGATCTTCCGCAGCCTGATCTCGATCCCGGCCGGCATCGAACGGATGCGGCTGGGGACCTTCCTGCTCTGCACCGCCCTCGGCAGCCTGATCTGGAACACCGTCTTCGTGCTGGCCGGCTATCTGCTCGGCGAGAACTGGCACCGGGTCGAGGAGTACGCCAGCCTGTTCCAGAAGGTGGTGATCGCGCTGGTGGCGCTCGCGGTCGGCTGGTTCGTGCTCTCCCGGCTGGCCCGCCGCGCCCGGCCCCGCAGCCGCCACCGGATGTGACCCGCCGGTCCCGGGCCGTCCACGGCGGCGGCCCGGTCCGGCCCCGGTCAGCCACCGAGATAGCGGAGCACCGCGAGCACCCGCCGGCTGTACCCGGTGACGTGCGCGAGGTCGAGCTTGTCGAAGATGGCGTTCACGTGCTTCTCGACCGCGCTCTGCGAGACGTGTAGCTGCGCCGCGATCGTGGCGTTGGTGTGCCCCTGCGCCATGTGGTCGAGCACCGCCCGCTCCCGTACGGTCAACCGGCTCAGCGGCTCGGTGTGACTGGTCCGGGCCAGCAGTTGGCGTACCACCTCCGGATCGAAGGCGGCTGCGCCGTCGCCCACCCGGGCCAGCGCGTCGAGGAACTCGCCGACCTGGGCCACCCGGTCCTTCAGCAGGTATCCGACCCCGCCGCTCTGGCTGGTCAGCAGCTCGACGGCGTAACGCTTCTCGACGTACTGGGAGAGCACCAGGACCCCGACGGCGGGCCAGCGGCGGCGGATCTCCAGCGCGGCGCGCAGCCCCTCGTCGGTGTGGGTCGGCGGCATCCGCACGTCGACCACCACCGCGTCGGGTGGGTCCGCCGCGATGGCCGCGACCAGGGCGCCCGCGTCCCCTACCGCGGCGGTTACCTGGTGCCCTTCCTCGGCCAGCAGCCGGACCAGCCCCTCCCGGAGCAGGATCGAGTCCTCGGCCAACATCACTCGCATGGCAGCTCCGCGACGACGGTGGTGGGGCCGCCGGTCGGGCTCTGCACCCGGAAGCGGCCGTCCAGGGCGGCGACCCGGCGGGCCAGCCCGGAGAGCCCGACGCCGGCCGGGTCGGCACCGCCGACGCCGTCGTCGACGACCGTCACGACCAGCCGGCCGTCCCGGACCACGACCTCGACGTCGACCCGGCTGGCCCGGGCGTGCTTGGCGGCGTTCGTCACCGCCTCCGAAACCACGAAGTACGCGGCCGTCTCGACCGCCCGCGCCGGGCGCCCGGTCAGCCGGTGGTCGATCCGTACCGGCAGCCCGGCATGCTCGGCGACCCGGGCCAGCGCGTCGGCCAGCCCCAGGTTGTCCAGCGCGGTCGGATAGACCCGCCAGGCCACCTCGCGGAGGTCGTCGAGGACCCGGCCCGACTCCTCGTGCGCCTGGCGCAGCAGTTCCGCCGCCTTGGCCGGGTCGGCGGTACGGCGGGCCCGGCCGACCAGCATGCCGAGCGCGACCAGCCGCTGCTGTACGCCGTCGTGCAGGTCCCGCTCGATCCGCCGCCGCTCCGCGTCGACCGCCGCCACCACCCCGGCCCGGCTGGTGGCCAGCTCGGTGATCCGGCGTTCGAGCACCTCCCGGCCGCTCGGCCCGAGGAACCGCCGGGCCGCCCGACGGTCGAGCGCGACCACGCCGGTGGCGCCCTGCACCACCAGGAAGAGGCCGACCAGTCCGAGTACGAGCTGCGCCAGGAAGGTCAGCAGGGTGCTCTCACCGTGTACCGCCTCCCAGATCCAGACCCCGCCGGAGAGCACACCCCAGCCGAAGAGCAGCAGTACGAAGCCGCCGAGCATGCCGACCGCCCAGCGCACGGCGAGATAGCGTACGGCCCGGCGACCGGTGTAGTCGGCCGCGCTCTCGCTGCCCAGGAACGTCGCCAGCCGCCACCGTTCGACCTCGGCCAACTGGCGGGCGCCGGTCTCGATCCGCTCGACGATCCGCTCCGCCGCCGTCCGGCGGGACTCGGCCCGTACCCAGAGCACCAGCAGGATCGACCCGAGCCCGAGCAGGTAGGTCAGCTCCACCGTCGCGGTCACGGCGCCGATCAGCAGTCCGGCGCCGAGCCGCAGCGCGCGGCGGAGCAGACCGGGCAGGGTGCGGCCGGCGTCCCGCCGGGGCGCCGGTACGGCGTCCTCGGTCATGTGCTCCGGCCCGGCTGACACCTCTGGAGGCTACCGGTGTGGTTTTCCACAGATTCCTGGCTGGGGAGCCCGCCCGGCCCGGTGCGCTCAGCCGGCGGTGCCGGCCGGTTCCGGGTCGGCGGGGGCGGCCGGGGCGGCCGGTTTGACCGAGCGGAGCAGCACGGTGGCGACGTCGACCACCTCGACCCGGTCGCCGGCCTCCTTGCCGTTGACCCCGTCGTTCAGCATGGTCGAGCAGAACGGGCAACCGACCGCGACCGTCTTCGCCCCGGTCGACATCGCCTCCTCGACCCGGTCGACGTTGATCCGCTTGCCGATCCGCTCCTCCATCCACATCCGGGCGCCGCCGGCACCGCAGCAGAAGGAGCGCTCCTGGTTGCGCGGCATCTCGGTGATCCCGTCGGCCGCGGCCGCGCCGAGCACCTCGCGCGGCGGGGCGAAGACCCGGTTGTGCCGGCCCAGATAGCACGGGTCGTGATAGGTCAGCCCGCCGTCCACCGGCTGGACCGGGGTGAGCCGGCCCTCGGCGACCAGGTGGGCCAGCAACTGGGTGTGGTGCACGACCTCGAACTGGCCGCCGAGTTCGCCGTACTCGTTGCCGAGGGTGTTGAAGCAGTGCGGGCAGGTGGCGACGATCTTGCGCTTCGCCGGCTCGCGGTCGCCGAACGCCTCGTTGAGGGTCTCCACGTTCTGCTGGGCGAGCATCTGGAAGACGAATTCGTTGCCGATCCGCCTGGCCGGGTCGCCGGAGCAGGTCTCGCCCTCGCCGAGGATGGCGAAGTTCACCCCGGCGGAGTGCAGCAGGGTGGCCACCGCCCGGGTGGTCTTCTTGGCCCGGTCCTCGAAGGCTCCGGCGCAGCCGACCCAGAAGAGGTATTCGAAGTCGTCGACCTCGCCGACCCGGGGCACCTCGAAGTCGAGCCCCTTGGTCCAGTCTTCCCGGGTGTTCGGCGGGGCTCCCCACGGGTTGCCCTTGTTCTCCAGGTTGCGCAGCATCACGCCGGCCTCGGACGGGAAGCTCGACTCGATCAGCACCTGGTAGCGGCGCATGTCCACGATGTGGTCGACGTGTTCGATGTCGACCGGGCACTGCTCGACGCAGGCCCCGCAGGTGGTGCAGGACCAGAGCACGTCGGGGTCGATCACCCCGAGTTCCTCGGCGCCACCGATCAGCGGCCGGTTCGCCTCGGCCAGCGCCAGCACGTCGACGTGCGCCAACTGGGCCTCGGTCGCCTTCTCCTCACCGGTCAGGTCCTTGCCGCCGCCGGCCAGCAGGTACGGCGCCTTCGCGTACGCGTGGTCGCGCAGCGACAGCACCAGCAGCTTCGGCGAGAGCGGCTTGCCGGTGTTCCAGGCCGGGCACTGCGACTGGCACCGCCCGCACTCCGTGCAGGTGGTGAAGTCCAGCAGCCCCTTCCAGGTGAACTGCTCGACCTGGGCCACCCCGAACTGGTCTTTCTCCGGGTCGGCCTCCTCGAAGTCGAGCGGCTTGCCGTTGCTGGTCATCGGGCGCAGCGCGCCGAGCCCGGAGCCGGCCCGGCCTGGGTCGCGCTTGAAGAAGATGTTGGGGAACGCGGCGAACCGGTGCCAGGCGACACCCATGGTCACGTTCAGCGAGATGACGATGACCCAGGTCATCGAGATCGCGATCTTGACCAGGGCGGTGACGCTGGTGCCCGCGTCCCAGGCCGGCAGCAGCCCGCCGACCGCGTGGCTGACCGGGGTGGCCCAGGCCGGGAACTCGAAGTGGTCGGTGGCGACCTTGAAGCCCCGGATCAGGAACCCGCAGACCAGTACGGCCAGCACCACGGCCTCGACGAAGTAGCCCTGCCACATGGTCGAGCCGGTGAACCGGGACCGGCGGGCCGGGTTGCCCGGGCGGTTGCGCAGCCGGATACCGATCAGCACCAGGATTCCGACCACCCCGAGGATCCCGATCAGTTCGGTGACCAGGCCGTAGCCGACCCAGTGCCCGACCAGCGGCAGTCCGCCGGTCGGGGTGACCACCTCGAAGTACGCCTCCAGCACCAGCAGCGAGAGGACGACGAAGGCGACCATCACGAACCAGTGCGCGGCGCCCACCACGCTCCAGCGCAGCATCCGGGTGTGGCCGAGCGTCTCGACCAGCATGTTCCGGGCCCGGACGCCCCGGTCGGCGAACCGCCCCGGGTCGGGCTGGCCGAGCCGGATCACCGCGGTCATCCGCAGCACCGCGCGCGTCGCCAGCCACACCGCGACCGCGGTGATGCCGGCGGCAAGGATCGTGGTGACGATCTGGACGCTGCCCATGCCTGTTGGCCTCCCCGTCCTGCTGCCTGCCCTCGTCCGCCGCCCGGCCGGCGGTCCGTCGGCCGGCGGCGGCGATGTACGCAGCCTACGCGGCGAGGTTACTGGTTGGTAACGTGACTATCCTCGCAACGGTCGTCATAGCCGCTGGACGGTGCGAGGTACCCGCGGTGGACGACACGCTCCAGCTCTACTTCCTGTGCGCCCACCCGTCGCTGACGCCGTCGTCCGCGGACCCGGGTGGGGCCGTCGGGCGACCGGCGGACCGGTCGGTGCCGGCCGCCCGGCTCGTCGCGTGCCGGGACCGTCGGAGCGGGAAAACCCGGGCCGGGGTCAGCGCCAGCGGGAGAGCAGTCCGAGTGAACCGACCATCGCGCCGAAGCCGATGGCGAGGTTCCAGTACCGCCAGGTGGCGACGGGGTATTCCATGTCGGACAGGTAGAAGACCACCAGCCAGCCGATGCCGAAGACGATCAACCCGACCGCCGTGGCCGGTAACCAGACCGGGCTAGGCTTACGGGTCGCCGCGGTGGACGTGGGACGGACGTCCGTCGGCGGGGTGTACACCTTCTTCTTACGTATCTGAGACTTGGGCACGGCGCTCTCCTGAGGGGGTGGTGATCCTCGTCCGGCCTGACAACCGGACGCAAGGGCGACGGTCCATGGCCAATAATGTTCGACAGCTAGCGTAGTCGCGAGAACCCGTTCAGGCCACGGACCCGGGCATCTGGGTACGGACGGCTGAACGCCCGGATCGCCTCGGTAATTCCCGCGATTAGGACATAATTAGCATATTGGCATGATCGTGAGGGGGAAGGGCCCGTGGAGTACACCTCCGGCGTCGCGTCCTGGCGGAAGGTGCTCCGCCGCGCCGCCGCGGGGCTGCTGCCCCGGCGGTCGGCCGAGCGCCGCCCCGGGTGGTCGGTGGGCGTACCCCTGATCGCGCTCGCCGCCGGGCTGCTCTTCACCACCACGGCCACCACCGCCGGCGGCACCTCACTGCGCGAGGACCGTCGCCCGGAGCTCGCCCAGCTCATCGAGGACCGGCGCGAGCAGGTGGCCTCGGGCCAGGAGCGGGCCGCCGCGCTTCGCGACCAGGTGGAGAGCCAGACCGAGGCACTCGGCGGCTCCGACGGCCGGGTGGCGGCCCAGCGGGACCGGGCCACGGGCAGCCGGGAAGCGGCCGGATTCACCGCGCTGACCGGCCCGGGGATCTCCGTCGAACTCGACGACGCACCGCAGCAGAGCGACAGCAAGCTGCCGACCGACGCCCGCAACGACGATCTCGTGGTCCACCAGGGCGACGTGCAGGCCGTGGTCAACGCGCTCTGGGCCGGAGATGCCGAGGCCATGACCATCATGGGTGTCCGTGTCCTCTCCACCAGCGCGGTACGCTGCGTGGGGAACACCCTGCTCCTGCACGGCCGGGTGTACTCACCACCGTTCCGAATCACCGCCATCGGCGATCCCGCCGCACTACAGCGAGCACTCGCCGCGTCCGAGGGGGTCCGGTTGTTCAAGGACGCGGTCACCCATTACCACCTCGGATATCACGAGGCAGTGGAGCCCAGCGTGACGGTTCCCGCGTACGACGGTCCCGGCGGACTCCGGTCGGCCAAGGTTCCAGGGTGAGCCCGGTGACCGGCGACCCGAACTCCGCCCGCAACGGTCGGCACCGCGCACCCGACGGCGATGACCCGACCATGTACATCCCCCGGCTGCCGGAGGCCGACGAGCCGCCGCAGACCGACCGGGCAGCGCGTCCCTCCCGCCCGGAGCCGGGCGGCCGCCGCCTGCGGATCACCGTCGACCACGTCGTGGCGCCGCCGCCGGGCCGGGCGCCGCGCGCGCCCGAGCCGCCCCCGCCGGCCGCGCACGACACCATGGACCTGCCCTCGCACGGCACCATCGGGCCGCCCGCCGGCGACTCCGGCCGCTATCCGAGCGCCGATCCGGTCGGGCGCGGCCCATCCGGTCCGCCGGAGCCGCGTCCGGGAGAGCACGGCCACCCGGGCGAGCGCCGGGGTCCGGTCGAGAGCCACCGCCCGCAGCCGTACTCGCCGGTCGAGCCCGAGTTCCGGATCGCCGAGCCTCCGGCCGACCGCCGGGAATCGGCGCCGCCCGCCAGTCGGCGGGACACGACATCCGATCCCGAGCGCTGGCCGCCGGGACCGAGCACCGTCCCCGACCGTCGGGAGCCGCCATCGGCGGTCCGACCGGGCGCCTGGGAACCGTCCCCGGCCGCCGACCCCGACCGTTGGGAGCCGTCCCCCGGGGTCGACCTCGGCCACCGGGCCGCCGCGCCGGCCGCCCCGGACCCCTGGGCACCGCGGACGGCTTCCGCCGCCGCCCGACCGGCCCCCGGCGGTACGCCCGACCGGCTCGGCGCACCCGCGGAACCCGACGGGACCGGCCAGGTGGACGGAACCGTTCGCGTCCCCGGGACCGGTCTCGCCGAGGGAATCGGTGCGACCGGACAGGTCCCCGGAAGCGGTCGTACCGACAGCCCGACGACGCTCATCCCGACCGTCGCGCCACCGCCGGACCCGGAGACCACCGCGCCGATCCCGCCGACGCCGCACCGCGGCTCCGGAGCCGACGGCGCCACCACCGCCCTGCCGCAGGTCCGGCCCGCGACCACGCCCCGCCAGGCGGACATCGAGTCCACCGCACTGATCGGCGCGATCCCACCCCGTCCGGCGGCCGGCGACGGCGGCGACGGCGGCGGGGAGGGCGGGGAGGGCGGGGACGGCGACCAGCGGCCCCGGCGTGGCGAGCGGGTCGTCCGGCTCCGGCCGGAGCAGACCGGCGAGGCCTACAAGAGCGTCTACTCCGAGCTGACCCGGCCGTCGATCGGCTCCCGGATCCGCACCGGCATCCGGGCCACCGGCGAGGTGCTGATCACCTTCGGCCTGGTCGTCCTGCTCTTCGCGGCGTACGAGGTCTGGGGCAAGTCAACCATCGTCAACGCGCACCAGGACGATCTGGGCCAGCAGTTGGCCCAGCAGTGGGACGAGCCCGACCCGACGGTCGGCCCGACCCCCACCAGTACCCCGAAGCCGATCAAGCCGGTGCCGGGCAAGCCGATCGCCGGCCTCTACATACCGAAACTGGACAAGCACTGGGTGGTCGTCGAGGGCGTGACCCAGAAGGACATCCGGTACGCCCCCGGCCACTACCCGACCAGCGCCCTGCCCGGCCAGGTCGGCAACTTCTCGGTCGCCGGTCACCGGAACCGGGCCACCTTCTGGCGCCTGGACGAACTCGACGACGGCGACGCGATCGTGGTGGAGTCCAAGGACGCCTGGTTCGTCTACCACGTGTCACAGACCCGGATCGTCCGGCCGTCCCAGGTCGAGGTGGTCGCCCCGGTCCCCGGCAAGCCGGGTGCGAAGGCGACGAAGGCGATGTTGACCCTGACCACCTGCAACCCGAAGTTCGACAACTACCAGCGGTTGATCGTGCACGCCGAGCTGATCCGTACCGAACTGAAGGCGGTCGGCTCGCCCCGGCCACCGGAGTTGGACGGCTGACCGGCGATGTACGCATGGATCTGGCGCAAGCTGCCGTTCGGAGTTCCGGGCAAGCTGATCGGCTCGCTGCTGATCACCGCGGGTCTGCTCGCCCTGCTCTGGTACGTCGTCTTTCCGTGGGCCGAACCGCTGCTGCCGTTCGACGACGTCCAGGTGACCCAGGACAACGGAGTTCCCGGTGAGCCGGCCGGCGAGCCGGGAGTGGACGGCGAGGATCCGGGAGTCGACGGTGAGCCGTCCGGCGACGGGCACGAACTGCCGTACGACACCACCCGGAACAACACCCCGCCCCCGAGCCCGAGCAGGTAGGCCCGATGCGCGTCCTCGTGATCGACAACTACGACTCGTTCGTCTTCAACCTCGTGCAATATCTGGGCCAGCTCGGCGCTGACTGCGAGGTACGCCGCAACGACGAGATCGACCCCGCCGAGGTGGGCCGGCTCGACGTGGCCGGGGTGCTGCTCTCCCCCGGTCCCGGTACCCCGGACCGGGCCGGCGTCTGCCTCGACGTGATCCGCGAGTACGCCGGCAGGCTGCCGATCCTCGGCGTCTGCCTCGGCCACCAGGCCATCGGCGCCGCCTTCGGGGCGACCGTGGAGCGGGCACCCGAACTGCTGCACGGCAAGACGTCCGAGGTGCGGCACCGGGACGTGGGCGTACTGGCCGGGCTGCCGGACCCGTTCACTGCGACCCGGTACCACTCGCTCGCCGTACTGCCGGAGACCCTGCCGGCGGAGATCGAGGTCACCGGCTGGACCGAGTCGGGCGTGGTGATGGCGATCCGGCACCGTGACCTGCCGATCGAGGGCGTGCAGTTCCACCCCGAGTCGGTGCTGACCGAGGGTGGCCACCTGATGCTGGCCAACTGGCTCGCCGGTTGCGGCCTGCCCGCCGCACAGGACCGGGCTCCCGCGCTGGCTGCCGAGGTCGACGCCCGGCGCCGGGCCGCCTTCGTCACGGTCTGACGTCGCGGTCCGAGCCCAGCCGCCTTCGTCACAATCTTGGCGCTCGGCCACTGTTCGTCACGATCTGACGCCACCGACCGCCCCGGACCAATCGGTCTGGGGCGGTCGGCGTGCGAAACGCGGTCAGCCGGTCCGCTCTGCTGCGATCAGCGTGATTCCGGGCGGGTTACCGGCGGGAACAGTCCGCCCCCGCCGCCGTTGCCGGTGGTGGGCGTGGGGGTGGGGGTGGGCGGGGTCGGCTCGTCGTCCTCTTCCGGCACGCTCACGGTGATCGTCACGGTGGTGCCGGTCGCCTTCTTCTCCCCGCCCCGCGGGTTCTGCCCGGTCACCTCGCCGGCCTCGGCGGGCGGGACCGGGTCACCGTCGACGACCCTTACCTCGAAGCCGGCCTCCCTCAGCCGATCCCGGGCCTCGTCCTCCTGGAGCCCGGTGACCCGAGGCACCTCGACGACGTTGCCCCGGGAGACCTCGACGGTCACGGTGCTGCGCGGGGCGACCTTCTCACCCTCGTCAGGATCGACCTTGGTGACGATGCCCTTCGGTTCGGTGCTGTTCACGTCCTTGCGTTGCACGGTCAGCCCGAGGCCCTTGAGCTGGCCTTCGACCGCCTCGAACCGCCCGCCCACCAGGTTCGCCGGGATCGTCACGTTGGCGGGGCCGGCACAGACCCGGATCTCGACCTCGGTGCCCTGGTCGACCGTGGAGTTCGGCGGCCGGCTCTGCGAAGTGACCTCCCCCACCTCGCAGTCGTCACTGGTGTCCGCCGCGCCGAGCTTGGGGGTCAGCTTGGCCTGCCGGAGCGTGTTCTCGGCGGCCTCCTTGGTGCTGCCGATCACGTTCGGCACCTCGGCGGTGCTCGTGGTGCCGGGGTCGTCGTTGTTGAGCATCAGAGCGGCGACCAGGGCGATCACCGCGAGCACCCCGAGACCGCTGAGCGTGGCGATCACCCAGGCGGACGCCTTGCGGCGCCGGGCGTCGCCGACCCGGGCCGGCGGCATCGGCCGACCCCCGCCGGTCTGGATCGGCCGAGTGGTGGCGGTGTGCGACATCGCCATCGTCTCGTCCTCGCGCAGCACCGGGGTGGCCATCACCGGCCGGCCGGCCGCCGCGCGGAGCAGGTCGGCCCGCATCTCCGCCGCACTCTGGTAGCGGTTGAGCGGGTTCTTCGACAGCGCCTTGAGCACGATGGCGTCGATCGGCGGGGTGACGTCCGGGTTCAGGTCGCTCGGCGACGGCGGATCTTCCCGTACGTGCTGGTAGGCGACGCTGACCGGGCTGTCGCCCACGAACGGCGGATGACCGCAGAGGAGCTCGAACAGCACACAACCGGCGGCGTAGACGTCCGACCGGGCGTCCACCGCCTCGCCCCGGGCCTGCTCCGGGGAGAGGTACTGGGCCGTACCGATCACCGCGCTGGTCTGCGTCATCGTGGTGGCGCCGCTGGCCAGCGCCCGGGCGATGCCGAAGTCCATCACCTTGACCTGGCCGGTCTGGGTCATCATCACGTTGCCGGGCTTGATGTCCCGGTGGATGATGCCGTGCCGGTGGCTGAACTCCAGCGCCGCGCAGACGTCGGCGGTGATCTCCAGGGCCCGCCGGGGCATCAGCCGACCCTCGGCGGCGAGTACCTCCTTGAGCGTCCGGCCGTTGACGAACTCCATGACGATGAACGGCAGCGTCTCGCCGGTCGGCGCGATTTCCTCGCCGGTGTCGTAGACGGCGACGATCGCCGGGTGGTTCAGCGACGCGGCGTTCTGCGCCTCCCGCCGGAAACGCATCTGGAAGGTGTCGTCACGGGCCAGATCGGTACGAAGCATCTTGATCGCGACGTCGCGGCCGAGCCGGAGGTCGCGCCCACGGTGCACCTCGGCCATGCCGCCGTAACCGAGCAGCTCGCCGACCTGGTACCTGCCACCCAGCAGGCGGGCCTGCGCCGTCATCTCGTCTGTCGTCCTTCGCTCATCTGGTCACCCCGTCGGGGCCCGCGGTCCGCTGCACCAGACGGTACGGCGCACCGGGTGGTGCGTCGCGTCCGGCTTCCGACCGCAATTCCGTTGTCGCCGTCGGGGGCGCTGGCATGCTGCTGTTCTGGTTCTGGTTTTCTCTCAAGTTGAAGGCAATCACGCCCGAGCAGATCAGTACCAACAGGCCAAGCACGACGAAGAGCGCGATCAGCAACGAGCGGTTCCCGGGCGACGGCGGCGGTGAAGCCGGACGCCCCGGATACGAGTATGCGGCCTCCGGCCGGGGCCGGACCGGCTGCGGCACCGGGGCCGCACCCCGGTTGTACCCGGCGGGTCCGACCGGCGCCGCGCCGGCGGGCGGGCGGGCCACCGGCGCGACGGCCGGCGAGTGCGGCGCCACCCGCGCGGCGCCGGGCGGCACCCGGGGCGCGGGCGGGACCGAGGTCGGCCGGGGCGGCATCGCGGGCGCGGGTGGCGGCGGCGCGGGGCGCTGCGGGGGCACCGGCAGCGAGGCGACCGGCCGGCCGGGCTGGTTGGCCATCCCGATGGTGGCGGCGGCCTGCCGGGACACCGCCGCCAGTTCGGCGGCGCTCTGCCAGCGGGCCTTCGGGTCCTTCGCCATCGACCGCTCGACGATCGCCCGGATCGCCGGCGGGATGTCGCCGGGAAGCTGCCGGGGAGCGTCCCGGACGTGCTTCATGGCGATCTCGATCGCGCTGTTGCCCTCGAACGGCCGCCGGCCGGCGAGGCACTGGTACGCGACCACGCCGAGCGCGTACACGTCGGAGCACGCGGTGGCGACCTCGCCGGCCGCCTGCTCCGGCGAGATGTACGACGCCGTGCCGAGCACCGAACCGGCGGCGGTGAGCTGGCCGACCAGGGCCGAGCGGGCGATGCCGAAGTCGGTGAGCACCAGCGTGCCGTTCGGCCGGACCAGCAGGTTGCCCGGCTTCACGTCCCGGTGCACAATGCCCTTGTCGTGCGCCGCCTGCAACGCGTCGGCGGCCTGCGCGACCAGTGCCATGGTGCGGGCCGGGGTGAGCCGGCCGACCCGGCTCAGCGTCCGGGAGAGCGCGTCGCCCTCGACGTACTCCATGACGAGGAAGGCGATCTGCTGGTCGCTGCCGTAGTCGTAGACGTCCACCACCCCGGGGTGGTTGATGGTGGCCATGGTCCGGGCCTCACCCCGGAACCGCTCGGCGAAGCCCGGCTCGTCCAGCAGCGCCGGCAGCAGGATCTTGACCGCCACCGTACGGCCGAGCACCTCGTCGGTGCCCCGCCACACGTCGCCCATGCCGCCGCCGGCGATCCGCTCGTCGAGGCGGTACCGGTTACCGAGCAGCACTCCGGGCTTCAGCATGTCAGCGGCCTCCCCGGTCGGCGATGACCGCCCGCATGATCAGTTGGCTGATCCGCGCCGCCTCGGCGCTGCCGCCCGGCCCGGCGGCCTCCAGGAAGACGCAGACCGCGGAGACCGGCTTGCCGGCGTCGTTGATCGCGAACCCGATGAACCAGCCGTGGTCGTCGCTGTTTCCACCGGTCTCGGCGGTACCGGTCTTGCCGCCGACCCGGTAGCCGTTGATCCTCGCGTTCTCGCCGGTGCCGTTCTGCACCACGCTGACCATCATGTCCTGGAGCTGCTTGGCGACGTCGGCGCTGACCGGCTCGCGCAGCTCCTTGGGGACCGCGGTGTAGTAGTCGGTGGTGCGGTCCGGGCCGAGCTGCTGCTGGACGAGGTAGGGCCGCATCTGCCGCCCGTCGTTGGCTACCGTCGCCGCGATCAGCGCGCCCTGCAACGGGGTCATCCGGACGTCGTTCTGCCCGATCGAGGACATGGCCAGCTGCGGCGGGTCGTCGTTGCCGTCCGGGGTGGCCATCTCGCCGGTACGGCTGGCCGCCACCTTCTGGCCCGAACCGTTGAGCCGGCCCACGGTCAGCTCGTCGTCCTCGAAACCGAACTGGCGGGCCTCGTCCTTGAGCTTGTCGGCACCGAGCTTGACCCCGAGCTGGGCGAACCCGGTGTTGCAGGACTCGGTCAACGCCTGGGTCAACGTCACCTGCGACTCGGGGCAGATGCTCGGCGCCGCGTTGCGGATCTCCTGGCCGGCGGTCGGCGCCAGGTAGCTCGGACCGGCCGGGATCCGCTGGCCGGGGTCGTACCCGTTCTCCAGGGCGGCGGCCGAGGTGATGACCTTGAAGGTGGAGCCCGGCGGGAACGTCTCGGAGAGCGCCCGGTTCTTCAGCGGGCCGTCCTTCGCCGCGTCGAGCTGGTCGTACGCGGCCTGGGCCTGCGCGGTGTCGTGGTCGGCCAGCGGGTTCGGGTCGAAGCTCGGCATCGAGACGAGCGCCTGGATCGCCCCGGTGGTGGGGTCGAGCGCCACCGCCGCGCCCTTGGTCACCTCGTTGCGGTTCCTGGCCAGCTCGCGGTAGGCGGTCTCCTGGGCCCGGGGCGAGAGGGTGAGCAGGATGTTCCCGCCGGCGGTCTGGTTGCCGGTGAAGAGGTCCCGCACCCGGTCGCCGAAGAGCTGGTCGCTGGTGCCGGCGAGGAAGTCGTTCTCGCTCTTCTCGATGCCGGTGTCGGCCAGGTTGACCGGCTTGTACCCGAGCGCGTGCGCGTACACCTCGCCCTTCGGGTAGGTGCGGAGGAACTTCAGCTTGCCGCTGGTCTCCTTGCTGGTCGCCAGGGGGGTTCCGCCAGCCTCGATGATCCCGCGCTTGCGCTCGTACTCGGCGACCTGGACCCGGCCGTTGTAGTCGCTGTTGCGATATTCGTCGGCCTTGTACGCCTGTACGTAGTTGAGGTTGACGAAGAGCAGGCCGAACAGGACCATCACGACGACGCCGACCTTGCGCAACGGTGCGTTCATGGCCTGATCACCTCCGTTGTGGCGCCATGCAACTGGGCCGGCGGGCCGGCGGGTGTCCCGGTGGGCCGGGCCGGGGAGGCGGAGTCGACCGGCCGGCGCGCGGCGTCGGAGATCCGGAGCAGGGCCGCGACCAGCAGCCAGTTCGCCATCAGCGACGAGCCACCGGCGGAGAGGAACGGCGTGGTCTGGCCGGTGAGCGGGATGAGGCCGCTGACCCCACCGATGATCACGAAGAGCTGGAGGCAGACCGTGAAGGAGAGGCCGCCGGCGAGCAGCTTGCCGAACGAGTCGCGGACGGCCAGCGCGGCCCGCAGCCCCCGCTCGATGATCAGCAGGTAGACCACCAGCAGCGCGGCGAGCCCGAACAGCCCGATCTCCTCGCCCAACCCGGCGAAGACGAAGTCCGTGTGTACCTCGGGGATCTCCGTCGGCTGCCCGGCACCGGGGCCGGTCCCGAAGAGCCCACCGGTCCCCAGCCCGAGCAGCCCCTGGAGGGTCTGCCAACCGCTGCCGTACGGGTCGCCGTACGGGTCGAGCCAGATGTCGACCCGGGTGTAGAAGCTGGCGAACGGGCCTCCGACGGTGCTGCCGAGATACCAGGCGAGCACGGCGCCGCCGAAGAAGAGCAGCAGACCGATGATCAGCCAACTGACCCGTTCGGTGGCGATGTAGAGGGTGACCACGAACATGCCGAAGTAGAGCAGCGAGGTGCCGAGGTCCTTCTGGAAGACCAGCACCCCGAGACTGATCAGCCAGACCACGATGACCGGGCCGAGGTCCCGGCCGCGCGGGAAGTCGATGCCGAGGAAGCGCCGGCTGGCCAGCGAGAGCACCTCGCGCTTGCGCACCAGGTAGTAGGCGAAGAAGACCAGCAGGGCCAGCTTGGCGAACTCACCGGGCTGGATCGTGAACCCGCCGACGCTGATCCACAGCTTGGCGTCCGACTGCGGGTTCACCTGCGAGTACTTGGCCGGCAGCAGCGCCGGGGTGATCACCAGCACGATGCCGGCGAGTACCAGGGTGTAGGCGTACCGGGAGATCGCCCGGTGGTCGCGGATCAGCACCAGCAGCCCGGCGGCGAGCGCCACCGAGAGCAGCGTCCAGGCGAGCTGCCGCCCACCGGTGCCGGAGAACATGGTGAGGTCGGCGCGCTCCTCCGGAGTGGTCCGGCCCAGGTCCAGTCGGCGCAGGAAGGCCACGCCGAGACCGTTGACCAGGGCGACCGCCGGCACCAGCACCGGATCGGCGTACGGCGCCAGGAACCGGATCACCACGTGGATCGCCAGGAAGACGGCGGTGATCGACGCGATCGGCACCCAGAAGTCGAACGTCACCGTGTCGAGCAGGTTCGCCTCGGCCGTCGCCGCGTACGCCGCCACCACGACCATGGCCAGCAGCAGCAGCGCCAACTCGGCATTCCGCCTGGACCTGGCGGCGAATCGGACACGTGGCAGCTCGCCCGTTGGTGCGGGCGTCGATGCCGATCCAGGCGGGGCGGTCACGTGAGTTCCCTCGGATCGTCGGAGCTGACGCTCACTCGATCGACCGGCATCCCGCGGGGTCGGTGACCGGCGGGATCGGGTCGGACGGTGGCGCGTCGGGCGTGTCCGCCGGAGTGGCAGTCGCCCGCACGGTCTGGCCGGGGGTAGGAGTGGGCGCGGACGGGGTCGGCGTGGTGGCGCTCGGCGTGGGGGTCGGACCGGGTGTGGCGCTCGGCGGGCAGAGCGGCTTCAGGTTGGGGTTGCCCGGGTCCTCGTTGGTCAGCTCGGCGAGCCGGCGTTCCGCGTCCGGCTCGTCGGCTGCCTGGATGCCCTGCTTCACCTGCTCCTGGGCGGCGTCGGTCAGGTCGTCCAGCTTCGTCGGGCTGGTCGCGTGCACGTTCGACAGGTCGAGCCCGGCGATCCGGCCCGGAACGCCCTGGAAGACCGCGAGCTGACCGTCGTCGGTGGCACCGACATAATATTGCCGCTGGGTGTAGTCCCAGCCGAACCAGAGTCCCGCGCCGACCACCCCGAGCAGCGCCACCACGATCACGGCGGTACGCAGCGGATGCCGGCGCGGACGCTCGGACTCGTCGTCGCCGACCGGTTCGGGCTCGGCCGGATCCGGGCTGGCCGGGCGCGGCGGGGAGAGCGCCGAGGCCCGGGCGGCCGGCGTCGAGTCGTCGGCCGAGGTCGCCATGCCGCGGTCTCGGGCGGCCGCACCGCCGACTATCGGGGCCGCCTCCAGGATGTCCTGGTCGCTGGCGTCCGCGATGATCACGGTGATGTTGTCCGGACCGCCGCCCCGGAGGGCGAGCTGCACCAGCCGCTCGACGCACGCCTGGGGGTCCTTGAGGTTGCGCATGGTGTCCGCGATGGTCTCCGCGCTCACCACGCCGGAGAGCCCGTCGCTGCAGATCAGGTAGCGGTCACCGGTGCGGACCTGGCGTACGGAGTATTCGGGGTCGATGTCGCGACCGTCCAGCGCCCGGGTGAGCAGCGACCGCTGCGGGTGGCTGCTCGCCTCCTCCAGGCTGATCCGGCCCTCGTCGACCAGCATCTGGACGTACGTGTCGTCCTTGGTGATCTGGGCGAACTCGTCGTCGCGGAGCAGATAGGCACGGGAGTCACCGACGTGCACCATGCCGATCTTGCTGCCCGAGAAGAGCAGAGCGGTGAGCGTGGTGCCCATCCCCTCGAGCTGCGGATTGGCGTCCACCGTGTCGCGCAACTGTTGGTTGGCGGTGTCCACGGCCGAACGCAGCGCGTCGACAAGGGCGTCACCAGGGACGTCCTCGTCGAGCGGGGCCATGGCACCGATGACGATGTTGCTGGCGACGTCACCGGCGGCCATCCCACCCATGCCGTCGGCCACGGCGAGAAGCCGTGGCCCGGCATAGACGGAATCCTGGTTGCCGTCTCGGATCAGCCCGCGGTCGCTGTGCGCCGCGTAACGCAGGGTCAGAGTCATGGCCGTAATTCGAGAGAAGTGCGGCCGATCCGGATCGGCACGCCGAGGGGGACGGGGGTAGGTCCGGTGACCTTAGCGCGATCGAGGTAGGTCCCGTTAGTCGAGCCGAGATCTTCGACGAACCACTGCCCGGATCGGGGCACGAGCCGGGCGTGCCGGGCCGAGGCGTAGTCGTCGGTGATCACCAGCGTGGAGTCCTCCGCTCGGCCGATGGTGATCTGTGCTTCGCCGAGCGTGATCCGCGTACCGGCGAGTTGGCCCCCGGTGACGACCAACTGGTGCGCCGCCCGGCCCCGTTTGACCTTCGCCGGTTTGTTCTGTCCCAGCGCGGCCCCCACCCCGCGCGGTGCGGCGACGAGGCGACTGGACCTCGCGCCGGCGAAGAGGTCCCGACGGATCACCCCGACCACCGTGAAGACGAAGATCCACAGCAGGACGATGAAGCCGATCCGGGCAACGGTGATAACAAATGGGGGCAAGGTGGTTAGCCGTCCACGCGGAAGGTCAGGGTGGTGGTGCCGAGCTGGATCATGTCGCCCGGGTTGAGCGCCACGGCGGAGACCCGCTGCCCGTTGACCATGGTGCCGTTGGTCGACCCGAGATCGGTCAGCACCACCTGGGCACCGTCGAAGTCGAGCCGGGCGTGCCGGCGGGAGATGCCGACGTCCGGCAGCCGCAGGTTCGCCTGGTCACCCCGGCCGATCACGGTCGAACCCATCTGCAACGGATAGGTGCGGCCGTCGCCGGAGACGAGCCGGATGTTGCGACCACCGGCGCCGTGTCCCGGCGGTGGGCCGTAGCCACCGCCCTGGTCGTACGGCGGGTAGCCACCCGGCTGCTGGTCGTATGGCGACTGGTGCACCGGTGCGACGTCGCCGCCCGTGTAGACCTCGGCGGTGACCCGGAACATCCCGGTGTCGAGACCGTCCCCACGCTCGATCTCGACGATGACGTCGCCGTAGACCGTCCACGCCTGCTCGCCGATGAACTCCGCCTGCGACTGGGCCAGCTCCTGGGCCAGCGCGGCGGCGTACGGCGCCAGCCGACTGTGGTCGTACGGTGAGAGATCGATCACGTAGCGGTTGGGTACCAGGGTGCGCCCACCGGCGAGGATCGCCTTGTGCGCCTCTGCCTCCCGCTGCATCGCGTTGAGGATCTCGACAGGGTGCACGACCCCTTTGAACACCTTTGCGAAGGCCCCCTCGACCAGGCCCTCCAGACGCTTCTCAAAGCGTTGCAGCACGCTCACCGGCTCCTCCTCGGGTTCCGAGGACATGATGGTATCCGGCCGCCGCACGTGCGGCTCGCACGCCGCTCGGCCGCCTGCAGCCGGCCTCTCCTCAGCGGCCGGGGTTGGTCGTGCTACTCTTCCATCCGCTGCGGACGGTAACGGCCGCAGCGGCAGTAGGGACAGCGTAGTATGTCCCGGCACATGCCGAAGAGCGGGCTCCGGACGTGATTGTTATTGTCCTGTGGCGCGCTCGAGGATGAGCCGGGTTGGTCCGAGTCCTTTCGTCGATCGGGCACGGAGCGACGCGGGTCACGCCTCGCAAGGGGAAGTGGCGGAATGGCAGACGCGCACGGTTCAGGTCCGTGTGCCCGAAAGGGCGTGGGGGTTCAACTCCCCCCTTCCCCACCGCTTCGAGGGGCTCCGTGGTGACACGGGGCCCCTCGTTCATATCGGGGCAAAGGCGCCACCGCGCTATGCTCCGGTGGTTTCCGACCCCAGGGCGAACCAGGAGTGACGTGTGACAGTCGCGTTGGTGACCGGATCCGGCGGCCTGATCGGATCCGAGGCGGCCCGGCACTTCGCCGGGCTCGGCCTGGACGTGGTCGGAATCGACAACGACATGCGTCGGCGGTTCTTCGGCCCGGAGGCGTCCACCGCGTGGAACGTGCTGCGGCTCACCAGTGACCTCGGCGACGCGTACACGCACCACGACGTGGACATCCGCGACCGGGACGCGCTGGCCGAGATCTTCCGGCGGTACGGCCGGGACATCGGCGTGGTGATCCACACCGCCGCACAGCCCTCACACGACTGGGCCCTGCGCGACCCGTACACCGACTTCGACGTGAACGCGGGCGGCACGCTGAACGTCCTGCAGAACGTCCGCGAGCACTGCATCGACGCGCCGGTGATCCACTGCTCCACCAACAAGGTCTACGGCGACCGGCCGAACAGCCTCCCGCTGGTCGAGCAGGAGACCCGCTGGGAACTCGCGGCGGACCACCCGTACTTCGACGGCATCAAGGAGGACATGTCGATCGACGCCTCGCTGCACTCGGTCTTCGGCGCCTCCAAGGTCGCCGCGGACGTGATGGTGCAGGAGTACGGTCGCTACTTCGGCATGAAGACCGCCTGCTTCCGGGGCGGCACGCTGACCGGTCCGGCGCACTCCGCCACCGAGCTGCACGGCTTCCTGGCGTACGTGATGCGCTGCAACATGGAGCGCCGGACATACAAGATCTTCGGATACAAGGGCAAGATGGTCCGGGATGCGATCCACAGCCACGACGTGGTCGCCGCCTTCGAGGCGTTCTTCCGGGAGCCCCGCTCGGCCGCGGTCTACAACCTCGGCGGCGGGCGGCACTCGAACTGCTCGCACCTGGAGGCGTTCGCGCTGGCCGAGCAGATCACCGGGCAGGAGATGGTCACCGAATACCACGAGGCCAACCGGGTCGGCGACCACCAGTGGTGGATCGGCTCCAACGCCGCCTTCCAGCGCGACTACCCGCACTGGAAGCAGATCTACGACGTGCCGATGATCCTCCAGGAGATCTACGCCGCCAACGTCGACAAGTGGGTACCGCAGGGCGGGGAGAAGGCGTGATCTCGCGGGGTAAGCGGAACGTGCTCGGTGTCCTGGTCGACGCGGTCGACTACGAAGCCGCGACCGAGCAGGTGGTGGCCGCCGGGCGGGAGCGCCGGCCGATGGCGCTGACCGCGCTGGCCGTACACGGGGTGATGACCGGGGTACTCGATCCGGCGCACAACGCCCGGCTCAACGCCTTCGACGTGGTCACCCCGGACGGGCAGCCCGTGCGGTGGGCGCTCAACCTGTTGCACCGCGCCGCCCTGGCCGAACGGGTCTACGGGCCCGACCTGACGCTGAGCGTGCTGGCGAGGTTCGCCGACGAGGGCATGCCGGTCTATCTCTACGGCTCCACCGACTCCACCCTCGCCCGGCTGATCCCGGAACTGGAGCGGATGTTCCCGGCCCTGAAGATCGCCGGGGTCGAGTCGTCGAAGTTCCGGCCGGCCCGGCCGGGCGAGGACGCCGAGATCGCCGACCGGATCCGCTCCTCCGGGGCCCGGCTCGTGCTGGTCGGGCTCGGCTGCCCCCGGCAGGAGATCTTCGCGTACGCCATGCGGCCGCTGCTCGACATGCCGCTGATGGCGGTCGGTGCGGCCTTCGACTACCACGCCGGCCTGCTCCGCAAGCCGCCGCCGTGGATGCAGCGGGTCGGCCTGGAGTGGCTGTGGCGGTTCGGCCTGGAGCCGAAGCGCCTGTTCCGCCGCTACATGGTGCTCAACCCGGCGTACGTGGCCCGGCTGACCGCGCAGCGGCTCGGCATCTGGAAGGCCACCCCGCCAGCCCCGGCGAACGACCGCCCGGCCACCTTCGCGGTCTGACCGGCCCGTCCGTGTCCGGGTAGGGCTGCCCCTACCCGGGAGAGGCCGGCCGCCGGGAGTGTTTCGGGGTGTCCGGTCCGATTGACTCGCTGCTATGGACGCGGTGCGGCTGGCGGAGGTCAGCAGACGGTACGGCTCGGGCGACAGCGCGGTCACCGCGCTGGACCGGGTAACCCTCGGTTTCGCCAGCGGCACGTTCACGGCGGTGATGGGCCCGTCGGGTTCCGGCAAGAGCACGCTGTTGCAGTGTGCGGCCGGCCTGGACCGGCCGACCGCCGGCAGCGTCACCGTCGGCGACGTCGACCTCGGTGGGCTCTCCGAGACGAAGCTGACGCTGCTGCGCCGGGACGCCATCGGTTTCGTGTTCCAGTCCTTCAACCTGCTTTCCGCGCTCACCGCCGAGCAGAACGTGGCACTGCCGCTGCGGCTGGCCGGGCGCCGGCCGCGCCGGGGCGACGTCCGGGCCGCGCTCGCCACGGTGGGGCTGGCCGGACGGGCCAGGCACCGGCCGGCCCAGCTCTCCGGAGGCCAGCAGCAGCGGGTCGCGATCGCCCGCGCGCTGATCACCCGTCCCCGGGTGCTCTTCGCGGACGAGCCGACCGGCGCGCTGGACTCGACGGCCGGACGCGAGGTGCTGCGGCTGCTGCGCGGGCAGGTGGACCGGGCCGGGCAGACGATCGTGATGGTCACCCACGATCCGGTGGCGGCCGGGTACGCCGACCGGGTGGTCTTCCTCGCCGACGGTCGGATTGCCGACGAACTGCGCCAACCAACCGCATCGGCGGTGGCGGAGCGGATGACCGCCCTGGAACCGGCCGTACCCGAGGCCGCCGCCCCGGAGCCGGACCGGCTCGGATGGGACCGGCCTGGATGGGATCGGCTCGGAGCGGTCGGGCCGGAACGGGTCGCGCCGTGCTGACGCTCGCCGGCCAGACGTTCCGGAGCCGCTGGACGGCGTTCGTCGGCACCTTCGTCGCGCTCTGTCTCGGCGTCTGCCTGCTGGCCACCACCGGGCTCACCCTGGCGGCCAGCGTCACCGGCACGGACCGGGCCGCCCAGTGGTACCGGAACGCCGACGTGGTGCTGACCGGGCCGAAGGCGATCAGCGTCAGCACGGGTACCGGCGACGAGCGGTACACCTCGACCACGGGTACGGCGTACTCGCGGCCGGTGCCGGCCGAGCTGGTGGCCCGGCTGGGCGCGGTGCCGGGGGTCGCCTCGGCGGTACCCGACCGTCAGGTCCCGGTGGACCTGGCCGGCACCGCCGGAATCGCCCGACCATGGTCGGCTGCGGCGCTGGGCGGGTACGGCCCGCTGTCGGGCCGGCCGCCCACGGTGGACGGCGAGGTGGTGTCGACCTCGCCGGGCGGGCACCGGCCGGGTGACCGGATCCCGGTGCAGACCCCGGACGGGCCACGGACGTTCACCGTCAGCGGGGTGCTGGCGCCGGTCTCCGGGGCGGCGGACGAGGACGCGCCGGCTCTCGCCTTTCTCACCGACCGGACCGCCGCCGCGCTGGCCGGTGACCGGATCACCGCGGTGGCGCTCCGGGCCGGCGACGGGATCTCCGCCGGCACGCTGGCGGAGCGGGTCCGCGCCGCCGCGCCCGGGTTCCGGGTACTCACCGGTGACGAGCGGCGCGCCGCCGAGCCGGATCCGGACGGCGACGAGCTGGCCATCGCGGCCTCACTGCTGGGTACCACCGCCGGGGTGGCCACCTTCGTCTCGGTCTTCGTGGTCGCGGGTACCTTCTCGTTCGCGGTCGCCCAGCGCCGGCGCGAGTTCGCCCTGCTGCGTACCACCGGGGCCACGCCCCGGCAGATCCGCCGGCTGGTGCTCGGCGAGGCGGTACTCGTCGGGGTGCTGGCCGGGCTGGCCGGCAGCGCGCTCAGTCTGGTCACCGCGCCGCCGTACGCGCACTGGCTGGCCCGGTCCGGCTTCGCACCGGAGAACTTCACGGCCCGGTTCATCCTCTGGCCGCTGCTCGCCGCCTCCGGGGTCGGTCTGCTGGTCGCACTGCTCGGCGCCGGGGTCGCCGCCCGGCGGGCGGCCCGGGTACGCCCGGTCGAGGCGCTGCGCGAGGCGTCGGTCGACACCCGGGTGATGGGCTGGGGACGGTGGCTGTTCGGGCTGCTCTTCCTCGGCGGTGCGGTGCTGCTGCTCACCGCCCTGCCGGAGATCGGGGTCTCGGACGGCCTGGCCATGATCATGCTGGTCGCCCAGTTGGCCCTGGCCGCTGCCGGGCTGCTCGCACCGGTGCTGATCCGGGTGCTCGTGCCGTTGCTCGGCGCTCCGCTGCGGGGGCAGACCGGCATGCTCGCCCGGTCGAATGCGCTGAGCGCGCTGCGCCGGACCTCCGCCACCGCCACGCCGATCCTGGTCACCGTCGGCATCGCGGCCACCACCCTGCCGCTGACCGCGACGCTCTGGCAGGCCGAGCAGCGTTCCGCCCGGGAGCGGGTCACGGCCGGCGCCGTGGCGACCGCGAGCGGCCCGGTCGGGCTGGCCGAGCCGACGGTCGCGGCGCTCGGCCGGGTCGCCGGGGTGCGGGCCGCCGTCCCGAGCCGGTCGGGCGAGGTGTACGTCCGCAGCGACGACTACGCCGAGGAGTACTCCGCCCGGTACGTCGGGGCGGGGCTGGACCGGGTGCTGCGACTGCCGGTCGTGGCGGGTTCGGTCGACGGGCTGACCGGTACGGACACCGTGGCGGTGAGCCGGTCGATGGGCTGGCGGGTCGGCGACCGGGTCCAGGTGTGGCTCGCCGACACGACCGAGGTACGACTGCGGGTGGTGGCCGTACTCGCCGACTCGATCGACCTGGACCGGACGCTGCTGCTGCCCTGGGAGCTGGGCCGGGCGCACCAGCCCGGTGGCGGGGCTGACGTCGTCTACCTGGACGGCGGCGATCCGGCGGCGCTCGACGCGGCGGCCGTCGCCGGTGGCGGGCGGGTGCTGCCGACCGCCGAGCACCTGGTGGTGGGGGACGCCGTGCAGTACGAGCGGAACCGGGTCGCACTGCTGGCGGTACTCGGGATGGCGCTGCTCTACACCGGCATCGCGATCGCGAACACGCTGGTGATGGCGACCAACGACCGGCGCCGGGAGCTGGCGGTGCTGCGGTTGACCGGCGCGACGCCCGGGCAGGTGCTGCGGATGATCGGCCTGGAGGCGGTGCTGGTCGGGCTGGCCGGTACGGCACTCGCCGCGCTGGTGGCCGCCGCGATGCTGGCCGGGCTGCGGGCCCGGCTGGCCGAGTTGGTGGCGCATCCGCAGATCAGCGTCCCGTGGTTGCCGATCACGCTGATCGCGGCCGGGTGCCTGCTCGCCGCCGTGCTGGCCAGCCTGGTACCGACGGTGCTGGCGCTGCGAACTCCGGCCGCCCAGCTCGCCGGAGTCCGGGAGTAGGTCGGGGGCACCCGGATCGACCGGCGCGCGGCGGGGTCCGGACGCGTACCGCCCCTGTCGCTTGGGATAGCGCTTTCCTATGCTGGGCCGATGATGAGGATCGACCAGGGCCTGACCCCGTCCGCGCTGCTACCCAAGATCGATCGACTCTGGGAGGTCTCCGCCCAGAAAATCGACTCGATCGAGAAGACCTGCCCGACCGGCGCCGCCTCGCCGGTCTTCACCGTGGAGGGGCAGTACACCGCGCGAGGCTGGACCGAGTGGACCCAGGGCTTCCAGTACGGCGCCACGCTGCTCCAGTTCGACGCCACCGGCGAGCGGCGGTTCCTCGACTCCGGGCGGGAGCAGACCGTGGCGGTGATGGCCAGCCACGTCAGCCACATCGGCGTACACGACCACGGGTTCAACAACGTCAGCACGTACGGGAACCTGTGGCGGCTGATGAACGAGGGGCGGATCCCGGCCGACCGCGCCGAGCGGGACTTCTACGAGCTGGCGCTCAAGCTGACCGGCGCAGTGCAGGCGGCTCGGTGGCGTACCACCGCGGACGGCACCGGCTACGTCTACTCGTTCAACGGGCCGCAGTCGCTCTTCGTCGACACCATCCGGTCCTGCCGCGCGCTCGCCGTGTCGCACCTGCTCGGGCACGTGCTGATGGGCGAGCGGGACGAGCCGATCTCGCTGCTGCGCCGGCTGGTCGAGCACGCCGGCAACACCGCCCGGTGGAACGTCTACTACGGCGAGGGCCGGGACAGCTACGACATCCCCGGGCGGACCGCGCACGAGTCGATCTTCAACGTGAACGACGGCAGCTACCGCTGCCCCAGCACCCAGCAGGGGTACTCGCCGTTCAGCACCTGGACCCGGGGGCTGGCCTGGGCGATGCTCGGCTTCCCGGAGCAGTTGGAGTTCCTCGCCGTGCTCGCGGACGACGAACTGGCCCCGTACGGCGGCCGGGCCGCCGTCGAGGCGACGATGCTGCGCGCCGCCACCGCCACCTGCGACTTCTACCTGGCGCACACCCCCACCGACGGCGTGCCGTACTGGGACACCGGGGCGCCCGGGCTGGTCCACCTCGGCGACTACCTGGACCGGCCGGCGGACCCGTACAACGCGCACGAGCCGGTGGACTCCTCGGCGGCGGCGATCGGCGCGCAGGGGCTGCTCCGGCTGGGCCACTATCTCGACCGGGCCGGCCGCACCGAGGAGGGCCGGAAGTACTGGCAGGCCGGGCTGACCGTCGCCGACACGCTCTTCGGCGAGCCGTACCTGAGCACCGACGCCCGGCACCAGGGCCTGCTGCTGCACTCGGTCTACCACCGCCCGAACGGCTGGGACCACGTGCCTGCCGGGCAGCGGGTGCCGAACGGCGAGTCGAGCATGTGGGGCGACTACCACGCCCGGGAACTGGCCCTCTATCTCCAGCGGATCGCCCGGGACGAGCCGTACTACACCTTCTTCGGCCCGACCGAAGGGGTGATCGCGTGAGCGAGCGAATCAGCCAGCTCAGTGCGAATGAGCCTCATGACGGCACGGAGCGAAGCGGAGGGCCGGCATGAGTGAGCGGAGCGAGCGAATCAGCCAGCTCAGTGCGAATGAGCCTCATGACGGCACGGAGCGAAGCGGAGGGCCGGCATGAGTGAGCGGAGCGAGCGAATCAGCCAGCTCAGTGCGAATGAGCCTCATGACGGCACGGAGCGAAGCGGAGGGCCGGCATGAGTGAGCGGAGCGAGCGAATCAGCCAGCTCAGTGCGAATGAGCCTCATGACGGCACGGAGCGAAGCGGAGGGCCGGCATGAGTGAGCGTCCGGTGGCGGTGGTGACCGGCGGGTCGCGCGGCATCGGTCGCGGCGTGGTGCTGGCGCTGGCCGGCGCCGGCTACGACGTGGTGGTCAACTACGCCAGCAACGCCGACGCGGCGGCACAGGTCGGCAAGGAGGTGGCGGCCCGGGGCGGCCGGGCGCACCTGGTCCGGGCCGACGTCTCCCGAGCCGGGGACCGGCGGCACCTGGTCGACGAGACGACGACCGTGTTCGGCCGGATCGACCTGCTGGTCAGCAACGCCGGGGTCGCGCCGACCGTCCGGGCGGACCTGCTGGAGGCCGGGGAGGAGTCCTTCGACCGACTGGTCGACATCAACCTCAAGGGCCCGTACTTCCTGATCCAGCTCGTCGCCAACACCATGATCGCGCAGCAGGCCGCCGACCTGGTCGAACGGCCGAAGATCGTGGTGATCTCGTCGATCAGCGCCTACACGGCCAGCGTCAACCGGGGCGACTACTGCGTCACCAAGGCCGGCCTGGCGATGACCGCCCAGCTCTACGCCGCCCGGCTGGCCGAGCACGGGATCAACGTCTACGAGATCCGGCCCGGCGTGATCGAGACCGACATGACCGGCCCGGTCAAGGCCCGGTACGACGACCTGATCTTCAACCAGGGTCTGACCCCGATCCGGCGCTGGGGGCAGCCGGACGACGTCGGCCGGGCCGTCGTGGCGGTCGCCACCGACCTGCTGCCGTTCAGCACCGGTCAGGTGATCGACGTGGACGGCGGCTTCCACCTGCGTACCCTGTAGTCCGTCGACCGAGAGCGGGCCCCCTCCCAGGCTGGGAGGGGGCCCGCTCGCTGGCGGGTCAGCGCACTAGAGGGTCAGGGTCCAGGCGTTGATGTAGCCGGTGTCCCCGGAGTAGACGTCCCGCACCTGCAACCGCCAGAGGCCGTTGCCCGGCTCCGAGGAGAGGTTGACGGTGTACGTCGCGTTCAGGTTGTCGGCACCGTCGAAGATGCTGCTGTTCTTCAGCCGGTATGCGCTGCCGTCCGGGGCGATCAGGTCGACGACCAGGTCACCCCGGTAGGTGTGCACGATCTCCACCGCCACGGTGGACGCGCTGGAGGCGTTCCGCGCGCAGCCGGAGAGGGTGATCCCGCTCGTCACGTTGACGTTGGTGTCCGGGATGGCCACGTCGGCCGTGTTGCTGGCCGCGCAGCCGCTGCTGGTACCGGTCACCGTCAGGGTGTAGCTGGTGCTCCGGGTGGTCGACGCCCCGGTGCCGGTGATGGTCAGCGGGTACGTCCCGGGCGGGGTGCTGCCGGTGGTGGCGATGGTCAACGTGGACGAGCCGCCCGAGGTGACCGTGGCCGGGCTGAACGTGGCGGTGGCGCCGCTCGGCAGGCCGCTCGCCGAGAGCGTCACCGACTGCGCGGAGCCGGCCGTGGTGGCGGTGCCGACGGTGGCCGTCACCGAGCCGCCCGGCGCCGTCGACCCGGTGCCCGGCGAGACCGAGACCGAGAAGTCGTTGGCCGGGGTGCCCTCGTTGACCACGTAGAGCAGCCGGTTGGGGGTGCCGGTGCCCGGGTTGGTCACCACGTCGGGCGTGGAGTTGTCGACCAGGTAGTCGCGGACCTGCTGCGGCGACCAGGTCGGGTTGGCGGAGAGCACCATCGCCGCCGCACCGGCCACGTGCGGCGACGCCATCGAGGTACCGCTGATGGTGTTGGTGGCGGTGTCGCCGGTGGACCAGGCGGAGGTGATGCCGACGCCCGGCGCCAGGATGTCGACGCAGGTGCCGAAGTTGGAGAAGCTGCCCGCCGCGTCGTTGTTCTGGGTGGCGCCGACCGTGATGGCGTTCGGCACCCGGGCCGGGGAGTAGTTGCAGGCGTTCTGCCGCACGCCGAGCACATTGCCGTTTCCGGCCGCCACCACGTAGGTGATGCCGGCGTTGATGGAGTTGTTGACCGCGGTGTCGATCGCGCTGTCGGCCCCGCCGCCGAGGCTCATGTTGGCCACCGCCGGGCGTACCGCGTTCGCGGTGACCCAGTCCATCCCGGCGACCACCTGGGCGGTGGTGCCCTGGCCCGAGCAGTTCAGCACCCGTACGCCGTAGACCCGGGCCGCCTTGGCCACCCCGTACGAGGTACCGCCGACCGTGCCGGCGACGTGCGTACCGTGCCCGTGGCAGTCGTCGGCGGAACCCCCGTCGATCGCGTCGAACCCGCTCACCGCCCGGCCGCCGAAGTCGCTGTGGCTGAACCGGATGCCGGTGTCGATGACGTACGCGTTCACGTTCGACGCCGTGTTCGGGTAGGTGTACGAACCGTCCAGCGGCCGGTTCCGCTGGTCGATCCGATCGAGGCCCCAGGACGGGGGGTTCGGCTGGGTGCCGCTGATCTGGAACGTCTTGTTCTGCTCGACGTACGCCACGCTCGGGTCGGCGGCGATCCGCCGCGCGGCCTGTGCGGAGGCGCTGATCTCGAAGCCCCGCAGCGCGGCGCTGTAGGTGCGGCCCACCTTGCCGCCGTGCTTGCCGATCAGGCCCCGGGCCGTCGTTGACACGTTGGCCCGGGTGACCGCGGTGTCCTTGAACACCACGATGTAGCTGTCGGCGACGGCGTTCGTGACGCCGACACCCCGGACCGGTGCTTCCGGTGGAGCCGCGGCGGCCGGCACGGCCGCGGCGACGATCATGGCCAGAGTGGACACTCCGACGACAACGGACCTACGAGGGAGACTCATCTCCCCTCCTCCCCTCCGATCGGTGCACGACAGCCCGCCCCGTTGAGTGACGAGTCAGCACGACCGATCGAGCTGGACATTAGTCAGAACCGATGCGGAACAGTAGATCCCGAACGTTCTATCTGGCTGGAAAGATGACTGTCACTGCGTCGGGCGCCGAGTCCACACCCCCTACGGGTGCCTTCTCCGGGAATCGGTGGGGGCGGGCCCGGATTCGCCCGACCGGAAATCGGGCAAGGCTGTTGGCATGGATTCCGACCTCGTCATCCTGCTCGCGATGGCCGCCGTCTGGCTCGCGGCAGGTCTCGTCGTCGAGGGCTTGCCGCAGCTACGGGCCGCGCGACGACTGCGCCGGCGCACCGGACTGCTGCTCGCGCTGGTCGGATCCGGCCTGGCCGGGCTGGCCGGGGTGTTGCTGGCCGGTCTGGTGGAGGCGGAGCCGACGCTCGCCGACCGGACCGCGGTCGGGCTGGCGCTGCCGGCGGTGCCCGCGGTGGTCGTGGCGGCGGTGACGGTACGCCGGCTGCGGCAGCTCTGGGTCGGTACGGGCGCCTTCGCGCGAGCGCCGGAGACCCCGGCCCCACCGGCGCTGCGCGCCGCCGCCGCTCATCCGATGATCGCGCTGCCGGTGCAGGTGACCGGTCTGGTCATGCTGCCAGCGCTGGTCACCGCCACCGGTCTGGTGCCACTGACGAGTCCGGGCATGATCGGAGTGGTGCTCACCGCGGCGGTACTCGCGGTCGGCACCATCGGGGTACGGCACGCGCTGCGGCACAGCCGCCTGGTGGAGCGGGCGGTCACCGTGCGGTCGCGCTCATCGCGTACGGCTGGCGTCCTGCACGTATAGCAGTTCGAGGATCGCCCGGGCGGCCTCGAACCAGCGGTCGAGCCAGAGCGAGTTGGGGACGGCGCCCTTCGGCGGCAGTTCCAGCAGCAGTCCGCGCAGCAGCGGATGGTCGACCAGCGGCTCGGTGTGCACGTCCGGCCAGCCGGCCGGCGGGAAGACCGGTTCGGTCAGTCCACCCATGTCCAGCGACGGCAACGTCGGCGTACGCTCCGGCGGGCTCGCCGACGCCGGACCGGCGCCCAGGTCGGCGACCCGCTCCGCCGGGGCACCCTCCGACGGCCCGAGGTCGGTGTCGACCGACGCCTCCTCGACGGTGGTGCTGGTGTCCCGGCGGGCCCCCCGGTACTTGCCGCCGAACCGTTCCGGCTTGGCGGAACCGTTGCCCAGATTCTCCGACCCGATAGTCATCCGTCTCGCCTGCCTCGCTCGGTTTGCGAACCCCCTGCGGCGCCGCTCATGCCGACTCCCGCCGTCTGGTACAACGACCCGACCGGTCGGCGGCGACGGCCGGCCGGAGCGTTCGAGATCGGCGACGCCGCCCGCGCCGGAGTCGTCGGACGCCACCGGCGACGCAGACGCGTTCGGCGGCTTCGACGCGTGCACCGACGCAGCCAGCGCGGCCATCCGGGCAGCTTCGGCGCTGACCGGGTGACCGCGCTGGGTTGAACCCTTTTCCACCTGAACGGCGCGGCACGTGCGCCCCGACCTGCACCTGCGGCCACGGCGGACCGCGCGGAGAGGTTGAAGAAGGTTTATTGGTCGCCGGCTCTCGTGACCGTCAGGTCAGGTCGAATTCGCCGTCCTTGGCACCGCCGACGAACGCGTCCCACTCGTCGGGCGTGAAGATCAGGGCGGGCCCGCTCCGGTTCTTCGAATCGCGTACCGCGATCGCGCCGCCCGCGAAGGCCACCTCGACGCAGTTGTCACAGTTGGGTCCGCTACGCGAACTCTTGTGCCAGGCTGCCCCGCTCAGGTCGACGCGGTACCCCTTTGTCTCCACTTCCACAATGGCTCCTCTGCCAACTTCGAAATCAGCGCGACGGACTCCTCCGGGCGTAGGGCTGCCGCGCGGATATGATCGAAGATGAATATGTATTTCTGTAGTTCATCCCGCTTCTCCAGAAAAAGCCCGCCCGTGGCATTTTCGGCGTACACCACGTCTGGATCGCCCGGTTCGGGGAAGCCGAGGATGGTGAAAGTGCCGTCCATGCCGGCATGCGCACCGGCGTCGAACGGCAGGACCTGGAGCGTGACGTTCGGTAGGTCAGCGGCCTCTACCAGCCGCTCCAACTGGGCCCGCATGACCGCGTCGCCGCCCACCGGCCGGCTGATCACCGCCTCATCGAGCACCACCCACAGATCGATCGGATCGTCCGGGTCAAGTAACGACTGACGACCCAACCGGACACGGACCCGCTGGTCGACTTCCTCGGCGACCCAGTCCGGCCGGGCGGACCGGATCATCGCCTGGGCGTACTCCTCGGTCTGCAACAGCCCGGGCACGGTCTGCTGCTCGTACGCCCGGATCGAGGCGGCCGCCGCCTCCAGCCCGACGTACGCCCCGGCGAGTACCGGACTGTACGGATGCCACCAGCCCTTCTGCCGGGCCTCCCGAGCAATCTGGATCAGCTCGTCGCACTCTGCGCCCGTCACGCCGTAGATGCCGAGCATGTCGCGGACGTCCCGGACGGTGGCCGTGGTGTGGCCGGTCTCGATCCGGGACACCTTGGACGCGGAGCACTCCAGCAACTCGGCGACGGCCTCGATCGTGACTCCGGCCTTCTCCCGGCGCTGGCGAAGCTCGGCTCCGAGCCGGCGACGGCGGATGGTCGGGCTCCGGCGCTCGGTCACCGGGTCACCTCCGGACGATCAATTGGGGAGTCGGATTGCCGCCGCGCCTTCGACCGCCATCGGCGGGGGATCATTCGCGGCGGATGGAGCGATGACCCTGTCGGCCGCAGGGGCCGAAACCGGGTCCAGTCTGCCGGTTCCACGCGCGGCGCATCAAGCGCCGCACAGCCCACTATCGCCATCCCGGAGCAAAGGGCAAACTGCAACTTGCATTGATCATGTTCTTGATGCACCCTGTCCGTATGGCTCGGGCTACGCAGCGTTCCCCTCTGGTCAGGCGACGCAATGCTCCCCCATTCTCGCCTGACCGTGGAGACGGTCGTGCCGGCGGTACGGCGAGAAGCCCCGCTCCGGGGTAAGAGCCCCCGCCGCTGTATGCCAGGGCCGCTACGGCGGCTGGCGCGTCCCGGAGTCGACAGGTGTTGGCCGGGGCGATGTGATGGCAACGACGCATCGCCCCGGCCGACGCCCCACGCCGACCGGCCCCTGGTGCGCCTCCGACCAACCGCCGCAGGACCACCCACCAGACCCCCGCCCGCCACTTCCGCCGGCCCCGCCCGGCGCCAGTCGGACAGGAGCTGCTGTGCCCCTTCCCCGCTCCGGTGATGTGCTGCACGTGACCCGCGCGGCGAGCGTCCAGTTCGCCGCGCCCATCTACTTCCGGGTGATCCGGGTGCACGACTGGCCGACCTACCACGGCTGGGTCTGGCTGGACGGCTACGAACTCAACCCGAGCGGCGACGCGGTCGAACGTCGGTCGATATTCGTGCAGGTCAACGGGCTGCGTCAGCTCCAGACCAACGCCGGGCGGCACAACTACCCGCAGGCCCTGCGGCCCGCTCGGACCAACTCCAGCGCGTTCGCCGCGCGGGTCCGGGTCGGCTGAGGCGCATCTCCTCGAAGGCCGGATGACACCCCGGTCACCGCCCTAGACTGGGCGTATCCACCCCACGGGTTCACCACCCGCACGTCGTCGAGGGCCCCGAACCTGGGAGCCGCCGATGGCAGTTGAGACCTCCGACCGACACCGGACGACGTGTCGGAGCATGCGGGTCAGCGTGCTGCTGATCCTGATCACCGCTGGTCTGCCCGGCTGCGCGAGCGGCACCGGCACCAGCCGCCCGCCCTCCGTACGACACCCGGCCGCCAACCCGACGTCGCCGGCCGAGTCGGGGCGTACCGAACCCGGTCCGGGGCTCGCCGACCCCTCCGGGCACGGCGGGGCGGCCACCTCCGCACCGCCCACCGCCACCGACCGGGGCTGGCCGGGCCGGCGCATCTGGCCCTGGCACCGGCCGCCGGCCCAGGGCAACCCGGAGACACCGGGCCCCGACGGCACCGCCGACCCGGCCATCGCCTCGGACGACGGCCCGGGTGCGTATCGGCCTCTGACCGCCCCGGAACACCAACCCGACGACGCCGGGGAGCAGCGGGCCGGGCCACCGCCGTCCACCGACGGACCGCCGCCGGGCTATCAGCGCTCACTGGCGTACTCCGGACTGTTCGGCCTGGTGATCTCGGCCGTCGGGCTGGTCATGGTCGGCACCAGGCGCCGCTACTGGTAACCGGCCCGGATGCGAGCCCCCGACCGTCCTGTCCCGGCGTTCCCGCCCCCGCCTGAGCGGCTCGGTCGCTCGCGTCTTGTCGTGATCCCGAGGGCTCAGCCGTCCCGGGTGGGTCACCTCCGGCCAGTGGGACCGGGTGCGGCTCAGCCGCCCGGGGTGGGCCCGGACGGGCCGGTGGGACCGGGTGCGGTGGTCGGCGGCGAGGTCGGCGGTTCGGCGACCACGAGGATGACCTCGCTGCCCGGCTCGACCTCCGTACCGGTCGACGGCTCCGTGTCCAGTACGGTCCCCGGCGGCCGACCGGAGGTCCGGGGCTCGATCCGGGGCACCAGCCCCAGCCGGGCGAGCTCCGCCACCGCCTCCTGCTGGGACAGTCCGACGAGCGGAGGCAGCAGTACCGGCGCTCCGGTGGTGACACTCGGGGTGGCGCTCGGCGTGCTCGCGGCGGTGGTCGGCGGGCCGGTCGTGGGCGCGGTCGGCGCCGCCGGGGTGGTCAGCACCGGGGAGGGTGAGCTCGGGGTGACGCGCCGGGCCGAGTCGACGATCGCCCAGCCGGCGACGACCAGGACACCGAGCAGGACCACCGCCACCGTCCCGACCAGGATCGGCATCCACCAGCGTCGGTCGTCCGGCTCCGGGTCGTAGCTCCAGTCGGGCTGCGGCTGGCCGGGCGGGGCCGAGCCCCGGAGCGGCACGCCGGCCCGGCCGGACCAGGCCGGCTCGCGGGGCGGGATCGGCGCGGTGGCGTCCTCCGGGCCGGGCTGCCGGACGGTGTCGCCGATCCGGGTGGCGTCCTCCGGGCCGGGCTGCCGGACGGTGTCGCCGGCTCGGGGGGCATCCGCCGCGCCGGGCCGGCCGATCCGGGTGGCATCGTCCGGGCCGGCACCGGCGCCGGTGGGCGGCGCGCCCGGGGCGTCGCCCTGCGGCCGGTCTTCGGGTACGCCACGGTCGCCGTCCACACCGTCGTCCGGAGGCTGTCGCGGATCGTCGGCCATGCCACGTCCTCTCGCCATCGGATGGACCGGGCGAACCACGTCAAACCTATCTGACGGGCGTGCTGCCGACCATCGTCGCGAGTCCGGGCGTGTCTGCCCGTTCGACGCCGTGTGTCCAGGCTACGGCGTCGGCGTTCCGCCGGATGCCGGACCGTCGGAACAGTAGAGCCGGACCTGCTGGTTCCACCGCAGCACGGTGCCGCCGGGGGGATCCTGGTTGCGCACGTCGCCCCGATCCTTGGTCGGATATTGCGGATAGAGGCCGTCGTCGACCAGCCGCCGCGCCGCCTGCTTGCAGGACTCGCCCACGAGCGCGGGTACCACCACCTCCGGTGCCTCACCCACCACGGTGACCCGGACGGTGATGCCCCGTTTCACCGCGGTGCCACCCCTCGGGTTGGTACTGGCGACGCTGGGATCGTTGCCCGCACTGCCGAAGATGAACTGCACCCCGAGGCCGAGCCTCCGCAACTCCTCCCGAGCCTGCTGGAAGTCCTTGCCGACCAGGTCGGGCAGGATCATCTGGCCGATCGGCGGCGGCGTGCTGCTTGCCCGGCGGCTGGGGGTCCGGCTCGGCGTACTCCGTGGTGGCTTGCTCGTCGTCTGCGCCGTCGGGGTGGTGGGTCCGGCGTCGTACGGCCCCTCCCGGTCGTCGCCGTCGCCGGCCAGCAGGTAGCCACCGATGGCACCGACGACGGCACAGATGACCAGTCCGACCGCCGCGCCCACGAACAGGCCGGTCCGGTTCGAGGGACCGCCGCCCAGGTCCGGGTGTCCCGCCACAGCCTCATCCGTCATGCCGACCCTGCCTCACCATCCGACGTACGAAAGCCACGCCGTTTTCCGTCCGCCCGCTGGAGCGCGCTGCCCGACAGCATCGGTGGCCCGGCCCTCGGAGCGCAACCGGCCACGGTTCGTGTCGGGACGACTGCCCCCGGTTCACGGCTCGCCCCCGGCGTCGGATGGACGCTACGCTGCCCCGCATGGCCGCACGAGGCTGGGGAGGATCCGTCGCGACGGCGGTCGGCGTTGCCGCCGGCGCCGGCGCCGCTCAACTGGGTTTCGGTTACGGGCTCGGCATCATCGCCTGGCTGCCGTCGACCGGCGGCAACAGCGAGGCGACCTGGGTCGCCAGCCTCACCTGGGCCGCCTGGATAGCCGCCACCTCGACCGTTGCCGGGGCGGTCTGCGCGCACCGGCTCGGCGGAGGTGGCCGAGGCTCCGCCGGGCGCGCCGGGGATCCGCCGCCGACCCTGGCCACCTTGCTGTGGCGGGCCGCGCTCGCCGTCTCCAGTGCGATCGGCGCGCTGGTCACCGTGGTGCTGGTCGCCGTACCGGCCCGGGCGGTGGTGCGGGCCGACACCTCCGCTCCGCAGACCGTCGCGGCCGGCTACGCCATCCTCGGCATCCTGCTCGGGTTGGTGGCGGCGATCTGGGCGATCTCGTCACCGGCCGTCGCCAGCAACGTGCTCGGTACGGTCTGCTGGCTCTGGGCGCTCGCGGTGATCTCGGTCGTCGACGGTGTACTCTCCGGGCGCGGGCTGTCCGCCGCGCAGCTCGGAGTCTGGCAGTTGACCTCCGACGGCGAGCGCTTCTGGTTCCGGGAGTACTTCTACTGGCCCGGTGCCGCACTGTCGCTCGGTTCCGCGCTGCTGATCGGCGCGCTCGCCGCCCGCTCCGCGGCACGCCGGCCGGCAACCCGGGTCGGTGCCGCGATCTCCGGCATCAGCGGGCCGCTGCTGGTGGCGGTCGCCTACTTCGTCGCCGCGCCCCGGCTGGTGGGCATCCGTCCCGAGCAGGTGTCGGCACACCTGATGGCACCGTACGCGGTGGTCGCCGGTCTCGCCGGGTCCGCGCTGGTCGCGGCGCTGGCACAGCGCTCGGAGACGATGGCCCGGCAGGCGGACTCCCTCGACTCCCGCTCCGAACCGCGCCCGTCCGGTACCGGGCCGGACGCACCGCCGCCCACCGACGGCAGCCCGGCGTCACCGCGGCCCGGCGAAACGCGGCTCGGCGAAACGCGGCCCGGCGAGACGCGGTCCCAGGAGGCCGGCGGGAAGACCCGCCGGAGCGACGCCACCGCCCCGTCCGCGGACGCCGACCCGGGCGAGCAGACCGATCGCACCGACGGCCCCGGGGCCGGCCCGTCGGGCGGTGCCGACCGACCGGCCCGGGTGCCCGGTCAGCCCGGCCGCAGGGCACGGCGCGGCGCCGACCAGGCCGACACCGCCCCGGTACCGTCAAGCGCCGCCCCCGTCCGCTCCCAGGACGCCGGGTCCGACGGCGAACCCGCTCCGGTCGCGGACGGCACGGCAGGGCCGGAGGAGCCCGCCGAGGTCACCGAGGGCGGTGCCAAGGGCAGGCTGGGCAGGTTCGGTCGCCGCTCCCGCTGACCCGGGTCAGTCGACCGGCCAGGTGTGCACGGGCTCGTCGGTCCGCTGGAGTTCGCCGTACCGGCGCAGCATGTGGTGCAGGGCCTCGGACCGGTCCATCCCCCGGCCGCGTTCGGCGGCCTGCACCGCCTCCACCTGCCACACCGCGCCGTTGCGGCCGGTACGGCAGCGCTGCTCGATGATGCCGAGCAGCTGGTCCCGATGCTCCGCGCCGACCCCGAACCGGTCCAGCCCGGCGGCCGCCCTCGGCAGCAGTACGTCCAGCACCAGCTCGGTCACCTTCACCTCGCCGAGCCGGGGCCAGGAGACGGCGGCGTCGATGCCCCGCCGCGCGGCCGCGTGGAAGTTCTCCTCGGCCGCGCTGAACGTCAGTTGGCTCCAGATCGGCCGGTCGCCCTCGGCCAGGTCCCGGGCCAGCCCGAAGTAGAAGGCGGCGTTGGCCAGCATGTCGACCACGGTCGGCCCGGCCGGGAGTACCCGGTTCTCCACCCGCAGGTGGGGACGGCCGTTCATGATGTCGTAGACCGGCCGGTTCCACCGGTAGACGGTGCCGTTGTGCAGCCGCAGCTCGGGGAGGCGGGGGATGCCGCCGTTGTGCAGCACCTCGACCGGGTCCTCGTCGTCGCAGATCGGCAGCAGCGGCGGGAAGTAGCGGACATTTTCCTCGAAGAGGTCGAAAATCGAGGTGATCCACCGCTCGCCGAACCAGACCCGGGGGCGTACGCCCTGGGCCTTGAGTTCGTCGGGCCGGGTGTCGGTGGCCTGCTCGAAGAGGGCGACCCGGGTCTCGGCCCAGAGCTGCCGGCCGTGCAGGAACGGTGAGTTGGCGCCGAGCGCGACCTGTACCCCGGCGATCGCCTGCGACGCGTTCCAGTAGTCGGCGAAGCTGTCCGGCGCCACCTGGAGGTGGAACTGGAGACTGGTGCAGGCGGCCTCGGAGACGATCGAGTCGGTGTGTGTCTGCAACCGCTCGACGCCCCGGATGTCCAGCTCGATGTCCTCGCCCCGGGCGGCAACGATCTGGTCGTTGAGCACCTGGTAGCGCTCGTTGGTGGAGAGGTTGTCGCGGACCAGGTGCCGGGGGGTGAGCGTGGGCAGGATGCCGATCAGGATGATGCTGGCGTCGGACTTGACCGCCAGCTCCTCCGCCCGGCCGAGACTGGTCCGCAGGTCCTGCTGGTAGTCGGCGAAGCCGGCTCCCTCGATCAGCCGGGGTCGGGCGTTGAGTTCCAGGTTGAACTGTCCCAGCTCGGTCTGGAAGCTCGGGTCGGCGAGGTTGTCCAGCACCTCCGCGTTGCGCATCGCCGGCTCGACGTTCGCGTCCACCAGGTTCAGTTCGATTTCCAGGCCGGTGGTCGGCCGGTCGGCGTCGAAGCCGAAGTCGTCGAGCATGAGCGCGAAGACGTCCAGACACCGGCGTACCTTCTGCCGGTATCGAATCCGGTCCTCCCGGGTGAAGGGGACCTCCGACACGTCCTGGCCCATCGACCCTCCCGCCGCGAGGCGCGCTCTGCGCAGTTCCGCAGGGCCTTGCCCAGCGGAGGCGCCTACGAATCATTACCGTATGAGCGCCGCGCACACGTGACGGCAGCCACGGCGCCCGCGGCCCAGCGTGAGCGAACAGCGGCGCTGCGTCCACCATCGCACACGAAGGAGCTTCGTTTTCCACCGGGCGCATTACCCAACGAGGCGCCCCGGTCACCATCGCAGCGGTGACCGGGGCATCCTGGTGTCGATCCCGACGGTGTGGTCGGGCGGCCGGGGGTCAGGCCTGGCGGATGGCCTCGCCCTCGATCTCAATCTTGATCTTCTTGCCGACCAGTACGCCGCCGGTCTCCAGCGCGACGTTCCAGGTCAGGCCGAACTCCTCGCGGTCGATCTCGGTGGTCGCGGTGAAGCCGAAGATGTCCTGGCCGAACGGGCTGCGGCCGGCGCCCTCGAACTCGACCTCCAGATCGACCTGCTTGGTGACGCCCTTGATGGTGAGGTCACCGGTGAGCACGAATTCGTTGCCGCTGTGCGACTTGACGCCGGTGCTGCGGAACTCCAGGGTCGGGTACTTCTCCGCCTCCAGGAAGTCGCCGCTGCGCAGGTGGTTGTCCCGGTCGTCGGCGCCGGTGTCGATGCTCCCGGCCTGGATGGTCGCGGTCACCGCGGACTCGAGCGGGTTCTCCGTGACGGTGATCGTCGCCTCCGCCTCGCGGAACTGGCCGCGGACCTTGCTCACCATCATGTGCCGGGCCACGAACCCGACGCGCTTGTGCGCCTGGTCGAGCAGGTAGGTGCCGGCGGTGGGGATCGTCAGCCCTTCCCACGTACGGGTGGTGGCGGACTCGGCGCTGCTGGTCATGGTGTGCCTTCCCAGGAGATAGGTTGTGTGACCGACGACTGACGCAGCAACTATAGACACAGCAATATTCCCCATGTCAACGACTGCTACGATGGCCGCGTGACCAAGAACCTGCACGACGACGCCAGGATCACGGCCGTGGGCCTGGTCATGGAGGTGTACGCCGGGCTCGCCGCCAGATTTGCCGCCCAGTTCGAGGAGCACGGGCTGTCGACGGTGGAGTTCGAGGTCCTGATGCGGCTGGCCCGCTCACCCGAGCACCAACTCCGGATGACCGACCTCGCCGCGCAGACCTCGCTCTCCACCAGCGGCGTGACCCGGGTCGTCGACCGGATGGAACGGGACGGCCTGCTCTGCCGCCGTGCCTGCCCCTCCGACCGGCGCAGCGCGTACGCGGTGGTGACGGAGTCCGGCATAGCGCGACTCGAAGAGACGCTACCCGGCCACATCCAGCTCATCCAGGACTGGTTCGTCGGTCAGCTCGAACCGGCCAGGCTGGAGAGCCTGCTCGACTCGTTGCGAATCGTCCGGGACGCGGTCCATCCCGGCGCCACCGCCGGCAGCACGGGTGCCACCGCCGGGGCGACCACTGCCTGTTGAACTCCGGACACGGAGTGCCGACAATCGCCACAGATCCTGATTACCACCTCAGGACGGGACCGGCACACCCCGAAAGACCACCGGCAGAAAGACCGGCAGAAGTCACGCACATATCGCCACGTCACCCATTAATCAGAAAAAACGGGCGTCTGAAGCTGGCTAATCTTCAGGCAGCCGGGGGGCTCTGGGGACGTGGCGCGGGCGGGAATCAGTGAGGGCTCTGTCGGGGGGCTGCCCCGCTCGCGCCACGGCCCCAAGGTAAGAACCCCAAGGTGACCGGAGCCGCCACCAGAGGTGACAGCGGAGCCGACACCCCGAGGTGAGGTAAGAGCCGACGGGTCGGGTCAGCTCCCGGTCTGATCCACGTCGGTGTCGGTCCGGTCCACGTCGGTGTCGGTCCGGTCCACGTCCGCCGCGTCGATCAGCGCCCGCTCCCGTGGTAGCAGGACGATCCCGCCCTCCCGGCACACCTGAGCAAGACGCCTGACCGCCGCGGTCCGGGCCGCCGGATCGTCGGTACTCGCCACCAGGCCGACCAGCGCCTCGGCAACGTCCCGCAGGTCACGGGACCCTTCACAGGCCCGCACGGCCGCCGCGTACCACTCGGCCGCCCACTCCCGGTCGCCCCGCTGCATCGCCAGACTCGCCTCGATCAGGGCGCAGATCCCGTCGTCCCGGGGAGCGATCTCGTCGGTCCGGGCACCACCGGGTTCCAGCTCGACCGGGCCCGCGCCGTCGCCCGCCTTCCGGGCACGCAACTCGGCAAGTACCGCCGTCGCCTCGTCGATCCGCCCGTCCTGGGCGAGCGCCAGGCCGACCGTGCCGAGCGCCCGCCGGCGGTGCCCGGGGTCGCCGAGGTCGGCCAGTGCCGACACCACCCGGCGACCGTGCCGGACCGCGTCCGGGTACCGGCCCTCCAGGCGGGCCACCTCGGCCAGGTTGGCCCGGGCCAGCACCCGGAGGCGCTCCTCGCCGCACTCCGCGGCGAGCCGGTCCACCGCCGCCAGCCGACGCCGGGCGGCGGCGAGGTCACCGACCCGGATCTCGTGCCAGGTCAGATTGTTCTGCGCCACCGCCATGTCCCGGATCCGGCCGGTACGGGTGGCCAGCTCCAGCGCCGCCTCGCCGTGCTGCCGCGCCTCGTCGTGACCGCCGATCGCGGTCCACAGTCCACAGAGCACGTTCCTGGCGGCCAGTTCACCGGGTACGTCGGACAGCCGTTGGAACGCCGCCACCGCCGCCTCGGCGGACGGCAGCTCCTGCGGACCGGCACCGTGCTCCTGGGCGAGCTGCGCGACCCCGACCTGGGCCCAGGCCCGGGCCGCCGGATCGGCGTCACCGGTACGCGGATCGTCCAGCAGCCGGCGCAGCCACTGCCGACCCGCCACGTCCCGCCCCCGGTACCGCCACCATCGGGCGAGGTTCCCGGCCAACCGCAGCGCGGTGTGCGGATCGTCGTTCGCCGAGTACGCCAGTGCGGTCCACAGGTCACCGGCCACCTCGTCGAGCCGGCCGACCGCCTCGACGAACCGGGCACCGGCCAGGTCGGGCACGACCCGGGCGGCCAGTCCGGCGAAGACCGACGCGTGCCGTCGGCGGATCGCGGCGAATTCGCCGTTCGCGGTGGCCCGTTCGGCGGCGAAGTCCCGCACCACGTCCAGTACCCGGAACCGGAGCGGTCCGGTGCCCCGGGCGCCGATCAGCCCGTGTGCCAGCAGCCGGTCCAGCAACCGGACGGGATCGACCGGTCCGGCGGGCTCGTCACCGGCACTCCCGTCGGCGGGCGGCGCATCGCCATCTGTGAAACGCAGGTCGCCGGGCGAGGGCGAACCGTCGGCCGGGAGCGGGTAGGGGGCGAGCATCGACTCGGCCAGCTCCACCGACCAGCGGTTACGCAGCACCGAGAGGCGGCGCAGGGCGGCCCGCTCGTCGGCGTCGAGCAGCCGGTAGCTGGCGGCCACCGCGTCCCGCAGGGTCACCGCCGCCGCCCGGCCCACCGGCGCCGTGCCGAGGTCGAGCAGGCGGTTGCCGTACCGGTCGAGCAGCTCGTTGAGGTTGAGCACCCGGCCGTGCGCCGCGGCCAGTTCGATGGCGAGGGGCAGTCCGCCGAGTCGGCGTACCAGCTCGACGAGCGCGACCACCTCGTCGGGTTGCGGTGGCTCGCGGCCGATCTGGCGCAGCCGGGCGAGCAGCAGCGCGACGGCGGGATAGTCGGCCACCACCGCGAGGTCGATCGGTACGTCGGCGGGCGGCACCTCCAGCGGGGTGACCGGGCGGACCCGTTCCCCGGAGAGCCCGACCGGGTGCCGTCCGGTGGTCAGCACCCGCAGCGTCGGCGCGATCTCGGCGAGCCGGTCGAGCGCCTCGGCGGCCGCTCCGGGGGCGCGTTCGACGGCGTCCACCAGCAGCAGCGACGGTGCGTCCGAGAACCGGCCGGCGAGGTCACTGGCCCGGCCGACGCCGAAGACCGTGGCGACGACCGAGAGCACGTCACCCTCGGTGGAACCCTCGATCATGACAATTCCGCTGGTACCGCCGGGAAAGTCGTCGGCCACCTCCCGAGCGACCTTGAGGGCCAGCCCGGTCTTGCCGACTCCGGCGAGGCCGACCAGGCTGACCACCCCGCGCGCCACCCGGGGCTGCTCGGTCAGCATCGCCGCCAGGTCGGCCACATCCCGGTCCCGACCGATCAGCTCACCCGGCTCCGGCAGCCCGTAGCCGCGCGTCGGCAGGCGCCGGGACGCCGCGGACGCAAGACCGCCCATCTCCGGCATCGGCCCGGCCTGTCCCCGGGCCAACGCGACGAAGTCGGACCGGTCCTGCCCGGCCAGACCGAGCGCGGCGGCGAGCAGTTCCACGGTCGTCCGCTGTGGACGGGAGGCCCGGCCCCGTTCGAGGTCACGGACCGTACGGATCCCGACAGCGGCCCGTTCGGCGAGTTCGGCCTGGGTCAGTCCGGCCGCCAGCCGGCACCGGCGGAGCAACTCGGCGAAGCCACCCGGAACCCGGTCGGAGCCATGATCCGGAGTCATGGGCAGGAAGACTACGCAGCCCGGTAGGGCCCCGGCAGAGATACGTCGTGCTACCGACGGAAGAGGACATAGATATCCGACAGATCACTGATGACCGGTTCCGGCCGGTAACCGGGCCCTCACGGTTCGGCGGAAACCGGCACCGGAGCGGGCGGAACCGGCGTACCGACCGACAGGTCCCGGTCGCCGGAGAGCCGCTGGTGCAGCCGGCGCAGCGGGGTCGGCGCCCACCAGTTCCACTCGCCGAGCAGGCTCATCAACGCCGGCATCAGCAGCCCGCGGACCACCGTGACGTCGAGCAGTACGGCCACCGCCATGCCGAGGCCGATCTCCTTGACCGCGGTCAGGTCGCCGAGCAGGAAACCCAGGAAGACGATGGTGATGCAGACCGCCGCCGAGGTCACCACCGGACCGGTCCGGGTGATCCCGGCCAGCACCGCCCGCTGCCCGGCCCGGGTGCGGGCCGCCGGGATACGCAGACCCGACCAGCGCCGCCACTCCTCGCGGATCCGGGCCAGCAGGAACACCTCGTAGTCCATCGACAGTCCGAAGACGAAGACGAAGAGCAGGACCGGGGTGGTGAGGTCGATCGCTCCCCAGGACTCCACCCCGATCAGCGCGGCACCCACGCCCCACTGGAAGACCACCACCAGCACACCGAGGGTGGCGAGCAGGGTCAGCACGTTCATCACCAGCGCCTTGACCGGAATGACCAGCGAGCCGGTGAGTACGAAGAGCAGTCCGGTGGTGACCAGCAGCAGCACGAGTACGGCGTACGGCAGCCGTTGGGTGACCGAGGAGCGGTAGTCGACCAGCTCGGCGGCGGGCCCGCCGACCAGCAGCGGCAGTGGCTGGTCGAGGGCGCGCACCGCGCGTACCAGCTCACGGGACTCGGGGCCGCCGGTCGCGCCACGCGGGGTCAGGTCGATCACCAGCGCCGCGCCCGGCACGTCGGGGCGGGGCTGCATCCGGATCACCTGGGGCAGGGTGTTGAGCTGGTTCATCAGGTCCCGCACCTCGGCACTGGCCGGATCCGCCTCCACGACGACGGTGACCGGGGCGGCCCGGCCCGCCTCGAAGTCGCGCAGCAGCACGTCGTGCACCTGCCGGGCCTCCATCGACCGGGGCAGCGCCCGGGCGTCGGAGTTGGCCAGGTTGGCGCCGGCCAAAAAGGGCAGAGCCAGCAGCAGCAGGCCGACGGAGACGCCGAACGCGACCGGGCCGGGTCTGCGCTGTGCGTACCCGGCGAGCCGGCCGAGCAGGCCGGGGCCGGCGCCGGGCGTACCCGATCGGGGGGTGGTTGCGGGTCGGGCCGGGACGATCCGGCGGGCCGGGCTCGCGGCGGCGGCCAGGGTCCGGCGCACCCAGGTCCGGGCGCCGGGAGCCGGGATGTGCCGGTGCGCGACGGCGAGCAGCGCCGGCAGCAGGGTCAGGCCGGCGCACGTGGCCAGCGCCACCGCGAGCGCGCCGCCGAGCGCCATCGCGGCGAGCAGCGGTTCGGCGAAGGCGTAGAGGCCGACCATCGCCGCCGCGACCGCCAGGCCGGAGATCAGCACGGTACGGCCGGCGGTCGCCATCGTCCGGGCCAGCGCCTCGGCGGGATCGCCGCTTCCCGGCCCGTGCTCGCTTCCCGGCCCGTGCTCGCTTCCCGGCCCGTCGCCGCGTTCCTCGCGGAACCGGGCGATCAGCAGCAACGCGTAGTCCACGGTCAGGCCGATGCCGAGCAGTGTGACCACGTTGACGGTGAACTCGCCGACCCCGGTGACAGCGGTCAGGCCGTAGAGGCCGAGCAGGGTCACCGCGACGGCGGCAAGGGCGGCGACCAGCGGGAGCACCCCGGCCAGCAGGCCGCCGAGGATCACCACCAGCGCCACCAGGAGTACGCCGAGCGCGATCGACTCCCCGACGGCCGCGTCGTCGATCGCCTGCTCGGCGAAGGCCCGCTCGGCCAACGTCTCGCCGCCGACCAGCACCTGCGGCGCGTCGATGCCGCGCAGCAGGGCGGCCACCCGGTCCTCGGCCGCCTCCCGCTCGGCGGTCGGCAGCCCGTCGGCCAACTCGACCCGGACCAGCGTGCTGCGGTTGTCGGCGCCGATCCGGCCGCCCGGCGCGTTGTAGAGGTCCTCGACCTCCCTGACCCCCGGTACGGCCTGCACCTCGGCGCGTACCCGGTTGACGCTGGCCACCAGCGCGGGGTCGTACGGGTCCCGGTCCCGGACGATCGCGACCACGATCGGGCCCTCCGGGAGAAGTGCGGCGACCCGACGGTCGGCCCGCTGCGACTCGGCTTCCGGGCGGAGGTTGTCGGTGTCGACCAGCCGGTCGAAGACCTGCCCGCCGAGGGTGGCTCCGGCCAGCACCAGCCCCAGCCAGGCCACAAGTACCGGCCAGCGCCACCGCCACAGCGACCGTCCGAACGCAGCGAACATGCTCCGAACCTCCCCTGGCGCGACGCCCGCTCGTCGCCCTCGGCGCACATGCAAACACCCTGAGCAGTCAGGCGTCAGCCGCTAACCGGTCAGAACTGACTGTCCGGTGTGTCGGGTCGAGGTCCGGTGTGTCGGGTCGAGGCCGGGATCGGGGAACGGGTCAGCCGCGTTCGGCGGCGCGGCGGGCCCGCAGGCGTTCGGCGAGCGCACCGAGTGCCGGAGCGGCGCTGGCGAGCTCGGCCCGCTGCTCGTCGCTGATCTCGGCCATGGCGTCGGCGAAGATCCGGGCCCAGGCATCCTCGATCCGGGCCGAGCCGTGCGCCGCGTCGAGCGTCGCGTGCAGCCGTACGGCCCGCCGGTCGTTCGGGTCGGGCTCGCGGCGGACCAGGTTGCGGGCCACCAGGGCGCGGACGGTCGCGCTGACGTTACTGGCGTGCAGGCCGAGGTCGCGGGCGAGGGTGCTCACCGAGACGCCGGGGGCGTCGGCGACGTACCGGAGTACCTCCAGCTCGGACGGCGGCAACTGGCCGAGCCCGGCCGCGTCGATGCCCTGCAGCCGCATCACCCGGCTCAGTTGGTACAGAACTGGTACGAGTGTCCTCGCCTGCCGGAGCACCGTCTCGTCCGCCATGGTCACTCGTTTCACTTCACGAGGATAACGCTAGACATACTTATATAGTTATAGTAACTTGCCGTGGTGACTTCCGCCCCCTCCCAGACCGACAAGTCCGGCCCGCCCTCCCCGCCCGAGCCGCCCGCCGAGCCGCCCACCCGGCCGCGCCGGCTGCTGCTCCCCGCCCTCGTACTGCTGGCCTTCGTGCCGCCGATGGGCATCGACATGTACCTACCGGCCTTCCCCCGGATCGCCGACGAGTTCCGCACCGACCCCTCCGGAGTCCAGCTCACCCTCACCGCCTTCGTGATCGGGCTGGCCCTCGGTCAACTCGTGCTCGGTCCGCTCTCCGACCGGTACGGCCGCCGGCTGCTGATCCTCGCCGGTACGGCGCTCTGCGCGGCCTCCGCCGCCGCCTGCGCCTTCGCGCCCACCCTGGAGACGCTGACCGCGCTCCGGTTCGTAATGGGATTCAGTGCCGCCGCCGGAGTGGTGGTCGGCCGGGCCGTCATCTCCGACACCGCCCAGGGGCCGGCCGCCGCCCGGATGTTCGGCATCCTGATGGCGCTCAGCGGCATCGCCCCGATCACCGCACCGCTGATCGGGGGTGTGGTGACCGGTGCCGCCGGCTGGCGCGCGGTGTGGTTCACCCTCGCGGCCGGACTGCTGCTCACCCTGCTGGTCGCGCTGGTCGGCGTACCCGAGAGTCTGCCGCCGGACCGCCGGCACGCCGGCGGGCTCCGCGCCACCCTGGCCACCGCGCGCTCGTTGCTGACCGACCGGGTCTATCTCGGCTACATCTTCGCGTTCGGCTTCGGGTTCGCGTCCCTGTTCTGCTACATCGCCGCGTCACCCTTCTTCCTCCAGTACGTGCTGGGGCTCTCCGTCCGGCAGGCCGCCGTCGCCTTCGCCGCCGGTGCGCTGATCGCCACCCTGAGCAGCGCGGTCAACGCCCGGGTCGTCGGCCGGGGGGCCTCCCCGGCGGTACTGCTCCGGATCGGCCTGGCCACCATGCTGGCCACCACCGGCGGCCTGCTCGCCGTCACCCTCGCCGGTCAGCTTGACCGGGCGGTGGCGGTCGCGCTGCTGCTCTTCTTCGTCGGACTGGGCATGATCATGGGAAACGCCACCGCGCTGGCGATCCAACGCGTACCGAAGGCGGCCGGCAGCGGATCGGCGGTGCTCGGCACCCTCCAGGGGGTACTCGCGGCGGTGGCGGCCCCGCTGATGGGGCTCGGTGGGCGGGACAACGCCGTAGCGCTGTTCCTGGGCATGACCGTCTGTGTCACGGTCGCCTGCCTCGCACTGCTGCTCACCCGGGGCGACCGGCCGGTGGTCAGGATCGACGGGCCGAACGGGCCGGACGCCTGACAGCCGTGCCCTCGACCACCATCAGCCCGCTGATGCCACCAACCTGGCATTACCTTGCAGGCATTACAACGCCAGGGTTATAGTTGATCCGTGGGTTCCTGGGACATCAACCTGACCGCACAGGTCGAAAACTGGTTCCTTGAACTCGCCAAGGACGACCCCGACTGCGCCAACCAGGTCGCAGCGGCCATCGACATGCTCTCAGCAGTAGGCCCCACGCTTGGTCGCCCTCTGGTCGACCAGATCAAAGCATCACGACACCAGAACATGAAGGAGTTGCGCCCGGGTTCCACTGGCAACTCCGAGATCCGCGTCTTGTTCGCGTTCGACCCCGAGCGGTCGGCAATCTTGCTGATAGCGGGCAATAAGGCGGGGAAGTGGAAAGAATGGTACAAGGAGAACATTCCGCTGGCTGATGAGGCGTACGACAACCACCTCGCCGAGCTGAAGGGACAGCATCATGGCGAATAGCTGGAAGGACGTTCGCGCCCGCGCCAACCTTGACGAGAAGCGGGTTGCCGAGCACAGAGACCGCCTGGTCGCCGAGGTCCGTGCTGCTCGGCTCGCTGACATCCGTAAGCGTCACGACCTCAGCCAACAGCAGGTCGCCGACCGAATGGGCGTTTCACAGGCACGTGTATCGGCCATCGAGAAGGGTGAACTACCTGCCACCGAGGTCGGCACGATCGGTAAATACATTGCCGCCCTCGGCGGTCAGTTGAAAATCGTGGCCGACTTTGGCGACGAGAAGTTGGTTCTCGGTTGACGATGCCACTAGGGGCCGTCGGAGAGGCACGAGACTGCCCGACGGTTGCTGTTGCCGTTGAGCGCCGCGTGGAGGGCACCTGCTGGACCAGAGCGGCTCGTGGGTACCGGAGGGATCCCAAGATCCTTCGAGAGGGAGCCTAGCGCGACGGCACGGCACACACGAACGACCGCCAGGCGGCCGGCGGGAAGGTCAGCACCGGTCCGGCCGGATCCTTGCTGTCCCGCACCCCGACCACCCCGGGCAAGTTCCCCGCCACCTCGACGCACTCACCACCGTGACCGTTGCTGCGGCTGCTCTTCCGCCACACCGCACCGCTCAGTTCCATGACTCCGCCACTTCCCGGATCATCTCGATCGACTGCTGATGGGGCAGCGCCTCACTACGGATCGAGTCCCAGAGCTTCTGGATGGCTTGACGTCCTCGGCACGCTCGATGAACCGCCCCTGGAGCTGGTCATCGAGATAGACGACGTCGTCGCCGTCCGGGAGGGTCGCGATCACAAAGGGGCCGTTGAGCCCAGCGTACGCGCCGGCACTGGTCGGAACGATCTGGATTCGCACCCGGGGCTGTTCGGCGCAGAGCTTGACGATGTGCCGGAGTTGGTCGCGCATCGCCTCGGCGCCGCCGACCGGCTGGTGCAGCACCCGCTCGTCGATGACGGCGGTGAACAGCGGCGGATCCGGCCGGGTCAGGATCTCCTGCCGGGCAAGCCGCGCAGCCACCTGCTGCTCCACCTGGTCAGCGGTGAGCAGTCCACCGCTGACCAGCAGTGCTCGGGCATATCCCTCGGTCTGCAACAGGCCAGGAATCACCGACAGTTGGAAGCAGCGAATGCCGGTCGCCTCCTGTTCGACCACCACCCAGTGCCGGAACCACGGCATGACCGGCCCGGGGCCGATCACTGCCTGGATGCGTTCGAGGAGGCCGCCGGTTTCCAGTACGTTGTCGCAGCGCTTGGCGAACTCGCGGGTCGGGCGGCGCTGAAAACAGCTCGATCTTGGCGATCAGCGCCGAGGAGGAGTTGATCCGCTGTGCCAGACCGTCCTGGGACAGTCCGGCGATGCCACGGAACCGGCGTAACTCGCCGGCGAACAGACCCAGTGTCGTCGGTTCGGCCACGGACAGGCTCCTTACCTGCGGATTGTGGACCCCGGACAACGGTTCGGGTCGCCCCGGGCAACACTTCCGAGAGTAGTGGCCCGGTCACGAGACTGGGGACCGGAAACGCGCCCATCGGCAGACCGGGACCTGACCCGGGTGGGCGTCCCGGGCCGCCCCAGGGAGGTAACGCTCCGATGTGGTCACTGTTTCGGGGGCAACCCCAACCCGTCCGGTACGCCCCGCAGCACCGACGCGACTGGCGACGGCTCTGGTGGCGGCACTGTCGCTGCGGCGACCGCTGGCCGTGCCCGGATCGGTTCAACCCACCACCGCTCGTCCCGCCGTACCCGATGGCGCGGATCGGCGCGAACCTGCCGCCCCGGTTTCCGCGCAAGCGCCCGACGAACCGGGGTCCGACCTGGCGGCACCTGCCGTTGTGTCCACTCTGGATCTGCCGGGGATGCGGGCACCCGTGGCCATGTGCCACCGCCCGACTGACGCTGCTTTCCGAATATCGGGACGACCGGGTGGGGCTGCACGTCTATCTCGGCTCGGCGCTCTACGCCGCCACCGCCGACCTGCACCGGCTCAACCCGAATCCGGGACCGGACCCGGCGGCACTGCACACCCGCTTTCTCGGCTGGGTCCGCCCGCGTCCCTGATCGGCTGGCCCCGCTCGCTCCGACGGGCACCTTGTCAGCCACAACGAGCACCTCCTCAGCCCGTCACGGGAGAGCACTGTCAGCGGGGTGGAGGTAGCTCGATCGCGGTCAGGCCGCGCCGCCGGTAGACGTCGGGATCTCCGGTGAGCACCGAACGGCCGGTCGGCCACTCCGCGTCCGGTCTCGCGACGACGACCGCGTGCGCGGCCCGCCAGTCCACGGCACCGGAGACGAGCCGTCCGACCGCGGTCGCCGCCGAATAGCCGAGTTCGACGACCTCCATCGCCGGTAACGCCCCGACGTGTTCGCCGAGCGCCGGGCGGTCGGCCGAGGCGGCGGCCAGGCAGAGTGCGGGGACGTAGATGTGCCGCCCTGCCTCCTGGTGCGCCGCCGCGACCAACCCGGAGAGCAGCCGGTGGCCGGCGCCGAGCGCGAGCAGGGCGGTGTGGTCGAAGACGACCGCCGCGAGCGGAGCGGTCACGCTCGCGGCGGCTCGTCCGAGCCGGCCGGGTCGAGAGTGGAGGGTACGGCTCCGGACTCGACGTCTCGCCAGAAGTCTTCACCGGCGGAGACGTCCTCCCCGTCGAGGTCTACACCGATCCGCGACCGCAGGTATCGGGCCGCGCTGGCCGCGCGTTCCCGCAGCTCGGCTGCGGTGGGTGTGCCGTTGGACAGCTCGGCGACCAGGTCCCGCACGGTCATGCCCCGCTCCCGGGCAATCGTGGCGAGCCGGTCCCGGACCACCGCGTCCACCTTGATCGTCGTGTCCACGGGCGGAAGTATACCGACGGTATACCGGCGTCCGGAGCGGCTCGCCGGGCACGGCGGCGCCGATATCCGAATCCGCCATCCGTACGGATGACAACGATTACTCTCCGGAGTATGGCCCGCGGTTTGTTTGCACTCAGAGTAGTCAGCGCTCTCCTGGTGCTGCCGTCGGTGACAATGGCCGGAGCGCCCGGAGCTGCGGTGGCGAGGACTCCGGCCCAGAACCGAGCGGGTACGCCGTCCCGGCCCTGTCCGGCGCCGAGCCCGCCGGTGGCCCGGCCGACCCGGCCAGCGCCGCCACCGCTCGACCCGGCGAAGGCGGCGGTCGGCGGCCCGGCGCTGGCGACCGCCGGCCTGGTCACCCCGTCCGGCGCCGCCGAGCCCCCCAAGGTCACCGCCACCTCGTGGCTGGTCGCCGACCTGGCCAGCGGCGCGGTGCTCGGCGGCTGCGGCCCGCACGAGTACGGCGTGCCGGCGAGTGTGCAGAAGCTGCTGCTGGTGGCGGCGGTACTGCCACACCTCGACCCGCAGCGGGTCGTCGAGGTGACCGAGTCGGACCTCGACTTCGAGCCGGGCAGCTCGGCGGTGGGGCTGGTACGCGGCGGCCGGTACACGGTCGAGACGCTCTGGCTCGGCCTGATGCTCAACTCCGGCAACGACGCGGCGAACGTGCTGGCCCGGCTCGGCGGCGGCGCCGCTGGCCAGGCCGGCGGGGTCGCGGCGATGAACGCCGAGGCGGCCCGGCTCGGCGCCCACCAGACGCATGCCGCCACACCCTCCGGGCTGGACGGGCCCGGCCAGTACACCAGCGCCTACGACCTGGCGCTGATCGCCCGCGCCTGCTTCGGGCATCCCGACTTCCGCCGGTACGCCGCGACCAAGATGGCGCAGGTGCCGGCCCAGGCGGCGAACAACACCAAGGGGTACCCGATCTGGAACGACAACCAGCTCCTGCACCGCTATCCCGGGGCGCTGGGCGGCAAGACCGGCTACACCGACCTGGCCCGGCACAGCTTCGTCGGGGCGGCCGAGCGCAACGGTCGTACCCTGCTGGTCACCCTGCTCGGCGCGGAGTCGCAGCCGCAGCGCGGCTGGGAGCAGGGTGCGGCGCTGCTCGACTGGGGATTCGGGCTGCCCGCCGACGCGACCGTCGGCCAGCTCGTCGCACCGGGCCGGGCCGACTCTGCCAACCAGGTCTCCTCGCCGGCCGCCGGCGCCACCCAGGTGCGTCCCGACCGGGGCTTCCGCGCCGACTGGCTGCTCGGCACGGTCGCCCCGGTGATCCTGGTCGGTACCCTGCTCGTGCTCCTGGTCCGCCAGCGGCGCCGGGCCGCCCGCCGACGGGACGGCCGCTGACCCGGAACCCGGCTAACGCGTCGAACGGACCGGGTCGACGACCTCGGAGACCTCCAGGACCCGACCGGCCAGCTCGACGCCCGGCAGTTCCTCGTCCCGGTACGCCGCCCGGCGCGGATCCGCCAGATAGGAGTCGTATCCGTCCCGTCCGGTGAACGACAGCAGGTGCACCTCGGTCCGGCCGTCCCCGGTACGCAGCCGCTGCTCCAGCCGGCCACCGTGTTCGGCCAGCAGCGGCAGCACCCGCTCCTCGTAGCGGCCGAATGCGCTCAGGTGCTCCTCGGGGACGTCGAGCAGCACGACCACCCGGACCCGCGACCGGGGCTCCGAGCCGTCCAAGCGCTTGATGAAGTGCAGGTCGGAGTACCCGCCGGGAAAGCCCTCGCTGCGGCCGACCTCGACCGAGAGGTCGGCCTCGTCGTCGGCGCCGGTCGCCCGGTTGTTGAACACGGTCAACTCCGCGCTGAGCCGCTTGGACAACTCCGGGTCGTCCCCGCCGACCACGACCGCCAGCCGGGTACCAGGTTCCGTCGTCATCCGCGCAGTATGCGCAACGGCGATCGTCGGGCGCGTCCCATTTCCTTCCAGGCACCTTTCGACAGGGATACGCTGCTGGCCGTCGGCAACAAGCGACCGAGGAGGCGGGGGATGGGCCGCTACGCCGCACTCCTGCGGGGCGTCAACCTCGGCTCACACAACCGGATCGGCATGGCCGACCTGCGCCGGATCGTCACCGACCTCGGCCACGACGACGTGAAGACCTACCTGCAGAGCGGCAACGTGGTCTTCGGGGCCGGGAACGGCGCCGATCCGGAACGGCTGGCCGGTGACCTCCGGCGAGCCGTCGCCGACCAGTTGGCCATCGACGTGGCGGTAATGGTCCGCTCCGGCCCGGAGTTGGCGGAGCTGACCGGCGGCAACCCGTACGCGCCGGCCCAGCCGGACGAGGTCAAGCTGCTGGTGGCGTTCCTGGCGGAGCCGCCGGAGGCCGACCGGGTGACCGGGCTGTCCGTGCCGGGCGGCGAGACCGCCGAGTTCACCTTCGCCGGTACCGGCCGGGACCTCTACCTGCACTATCCCGACGGGTACGGCCGCAGCAGGTTCAGCAACGCCTTCCTAGAGAAGCGGCTCGCCGTCGTCTCGACCAGCCGGAACTGGAAGACCGTCCGCGCCCTGGCTGAACTCACCGCGAGCTGACGAGTCGGCGAGCGGCGGAACCGGCCGCAGCCTGGTGGGTCGGCGAGCGGGAGGCGACCACCGCGCCAAGCGACGCTCCGGAGTTGACCGGCCGGCCGAACGAGCCGTGAGTCGGCCGGCCGGAGCATTCCGGGTTACAGTCCCAGATCGCGGGCGATGATCATGCGCTGCACCTCGGAGGTGCCCTCGCCGATCTCCAGGATCTTCGAGTCCCGCCAGAACCGGGCCACGGCGAACTCGTTCATGAAGCCGTACCCGCCGTGGATCTGGGTCGCCTCCCGGGCGTTGTCCACCGCGCACTCGCTGGCGTGCAGCTTGGCGATCGCCGCGTGCCGCTTGAAGTCCTCGCCGGCCAGCATCCGGGCCGCCGCGTCGTAGTACGCCAGCCGGGAGGTGTGCGCCCGCCGCTCCATGTCAGCGATCTTGAACTGGATGGCCTGGAAGTTGGCGATCGGCCGGCCGAAGGCGTGCCGCTCCTTGGCGTACCGGATGGACTCGTCGACGCAGCCCTGGGCGAGGCCGACCGCCAGCGCCGCAATCGCGATCCGTCCCTCGTCGAGGATCCGCAGGAACTGGGCGAAGCCCCGGCCGCGCTGGCCGAGCAGGTTCTCCGCCGGCACCCGGCAGTCGTCGAAGGTCAGCTCGTGGGTGTCCGAGGCGCACCAGCCCACCTTGGAATAGCCCGGCGCGACGGTGAAGCCCGGCGTACCGGAGGGCACGATGATGGTGGAGAGCTCCTTGGAGCCGTCCGGGTTGGTGCCGGTGACGGCGGTGACCGTGACCAGGGTGGTGATCTCGGTACCCGAGTTGGTGATGAACGCCTTCGAGCCGTTGATCACCCATTCGTCCCCGTCCAGTACCGCCCGGGTCGCCGTGCCGGCCGCGTCGGAGCCGAAGCCCGGCTCGGTCAGCCCGAACCCGGCCAGCGCCTCGCCGGTGACCAGCTTCGGCAGCCAGCGCGCGCGCTGCTCGTCGGTGCCGAACCGGTAGATCGGCATCGCGCCGAGCGAGACCGCCGCCTCCAGCGTGATCGCCACGCTGGAGTCGACCCGGGCGATCTCCTCCAGGGCGAGGCAGAGCGCGAAGTAGTCGCCGCCCATCCCGCCGTGCTCCTCCGGGAACGGCAGGCCGAACAGCCCCATCTTGCCCATCTGCGCGACGATCTCGTACGGGAAGGTGTGCCGCTCGTAGTGGTCGGCGATGGCCGGCGCGACGACCTCGCGGGCGAAGGACCGCACGCTCGATCGCAGCGCCTCGTACTCCTCGCTGAGCCGGAAGTCCATGGGTTCCTCCATCGGGTCGGTCCGCCGGTAACGCTCGTGGCGCGACGGGCGGGGGGCTGCGGGTGGCGGGCCGGGCGTTCCGGTCCTCGACGGTCGGAGCGCCGGGCCGGTTCCTAGACGGGCGTGACGCCGTGTCGGCGCCGGGAGAAGGTGCGGTCCTTACCTCGGGCGGCGGCGAACCGCCGGATCAGCTCGGTTCGCAGGTCGGCCGGTTCGACGATCGCGTCCACGACCAGCTCGCTGGCCAGCCGGACGATGTCGATGTCCTGCTCGTAGGCGGTGCGCCGCTCGGCCACGAAGGCCGCCCGCTCGTCCGGGTCCTCGATCGCGGCGATCTTGTTGGCGTAGACGGCGTTCACCGCCGCCTCGGCGCCCATCACCGCGATCTTCGCGGTGGGCAGCGCGATCGTCGCGTCCGGCTCGAAGCCGGGACCGGCCATGGCGTAGAGCCCGGCGCCGTACGCCTTGCGGACCACCACGCAGATCTTCGGTACGGTCGCCTCGCTGATCGCCGTGATCATCTTTGCGCCGTGCCGGATGATGCCCTGCTTCTCCACCGCCGTGCCGACCATGAACCCGGGTACGTCGGAGAGGAAGAGCAACGGCACGTTGAAGGCGTCGCAGAGCTGCACGAACCGGGTCGCCTTGTCGGCCGAGTCGACGAAGAGCACCCCGCCCTTGAACATCGAGTTGTTCGCCACCACGCCGACGACCTGGCCGTCCAGCCGGCCGAAGCCGATCGTCAGCTCCTTGGCCCAGAGCGCCTGGATCTCCAGAAAGGAGTCGGCGTCGAGCAGGCCCTTGACGTACCGGCGCATGTCGAACGCCTGCCGCTCGCTCGCCGGCACCAACGCGGCCAGGTCGACCTTGTCCGGGGCGGCAACGGCGGACGCGGCCGGCGGCGGAGACGTCCAGTTCGCCGGCAGGTAGGAAAGGTAGCGGCGGACCACGTCGAGGGCGTCCGCCTCGGTCTTGCAGAGGAAGTGCCCGACGCCGGACTCGGCGCAGTGCACCCGGGCCCCGCCCATCTCCTCCAGCGTGGTCTTCTCCCCGGTGACCATCTCGACCATCCGGTCGGAGCCGAGGTACATGCTGGCGTTGCCGTCCACCATCGCCACCACGTCGCAGAACGCCGGGATGTAGGCCCCGCCGGCCGCGCTCGGCCCGAACAGCGCGCAGACCTGCGGAATCGAGCCGGAGGCGCGGACCTGGTTCCAGAAGATCTTTCCGGCGCCGCGCCGGCCGGGGAAGAGGTCCACCTGGTCGGTGATCCGGGCACCGGCCGAGTCGACCAGATAGACCATCGGCTGGCCGTTGGCGTACGCCCGCTCGATGATCCGGATGATCTTCTCCACCGTACGGGCACCCCAGCTCCCGGCCTTGACCGTGGAGTCGTTGGCCATCAGGCAGACGGGTCGGCCGTCGATGCTGGCCTGGCCGGTGACCACGCCATCGGCGGGTAGCCCGTCGGCGAGCGCGTTCGCGTAGAGCCCGTCCTCGACGAAGGACCCCTCGTCGACCAGCAACGCGATCCGCTCCCGGGCGAAGAGCTTGCCCTTGGCCGCGTTGGCGGCGTGGTATTTCTCCGCTCCGCCGGCCCGCACCCGCTTGCCGAGTTGTTCCAGCGCCGCGTCGTCGAGTGTCACGCCGACCCCCCTCGTCGCACCGGGACCTGCGGCCCCGCGCCAACCGACCTGAACGATCGTTAGGTTACTGCATCCGAGCCGGTCCGGGCCACTCGACCACTGTCATAACGAACGACCACGTACCTGGACAGGATGGTGTAATTGACATTTGTCTATACTAGGCTGCTGGCACCCCCTCCCATCGAGCACCGGATCGGAGAGTGAGCCATGACCTCACGCATCAGCCGGCTACTGGTCGCGTTCGTCGCGACGACGGGTGCCACCCTCGGCATCACGCTGGCCAACCCCTCGCCCGCGTCCGCCGCCATGACCATCTGCTACAACACCAGCCAGGCGCCGAGCTACGTCAGCATCGCGAACCAGGCCGCCTCGATCTGGAACAACGCCACGTCGAACCTGACCCTCTCGGCCAACTGCGGCTCCAACCTGCGGATCTACCAGATCACCGGCGGTGGCTCGTACGCCGTGCGGACCAGCCTCGGCAACGGCCGGGTCTACATCGACACCCAGCAGGCGCAGCAGTACAGCCCGCTGCGGATCATGAGCCACGAGATCGGGCACATCCTCGGGCTGCCGGACAACTACAACGGCAACTGCGCGCTGCTGATGTCGGGCGGCAGTGCCGGCACGAGCTGCACCAACCCGTACCCGAGCAGCGCGGAGGCCAACCGGGTCACCCAGCTCTTCGCCGGTACCCGGGTCGGGCCGGAGCGCGCCGACGATGTCGGCAGCCAGGTCTTCCCGGACAGTTGGCCGGCGACGATGCTCGCCCCGATCGGCTGACCTGCCGGCGGAGAAGCGGACGTACGGCGAAAGGGGCCGGCGAATCACCGGCCCCTTTCGCCGGGCCCGGTCAGTCGAAGGTCACCGACTGACCGGGCGGGATCCGGGCGTACTCGGTCTCGGCCTTTTGCGCGAACCAGCGGTCCACGATCGGCGCCCCGCGCTCGCTGACCACCGCGTCGTGGATCGAGTACGCCCGCCGGGGCTCGACCGCCCGGACGAAGTCGAGCGACTCGGCGACCTTCAGCCACGGCGCGCTGGTCGGCACCAGCAGCGTCGCCACCGGCAGGTCCGGTACGAAGAACGCGTCGCCGGGGTGGTAGAGCCCGCCACCCGTCGTGCCGACGTCGACCACGAAGCCGAGGTTCGGAATTCCCGGCAGCCCCTGGTAGATCTCGGCGTGGTCCCGACCGACCGCCTGCACCCGGAACCCGCCCGCGTCGAACTCGTCACCGGAGGCGACCTGCACCACCGCCGGACCGAGATCGGCCAGTTGCCCGGCCACGTCGGCGTGGGTGTAGATCCGCAGCGCCGGGTTGGTGGCCACCGCCGCACTGATCCGCTCGGTGTCCAGGTGGTCCGGGTGCTCGTGCGTGACCAGCACGTGGTCGACGGAGTCCAGCGCCTCGGCCTCGGTCCACATGCCCGGATCGATCACCAGCGACCGCCCGTCCGCCTCCAGGCGTACGCAGGCATGGGTATACTTGATCAACCGCATTTGCCGAGCTTATCCCGGTTTGTCGGTGCTTATCTCCGTTACGCCGCCAGTCTGCTGCGCGGGCCGGCCCGGAGCACTCCGGACGGCAACTCCCGGCCGACGAGCTGTTCGGCGTAGGCCGCCGCCTCCAGCAGTGCGTCCAGGTCGACACCGGTCTCGATACCCATGTCGTGCAGCATGTGCACCACCTCCTCGGTGGCCACGTTCCCGCTCGCCCCCGGGGCGTACGGGCAGCCGCCGAGCCCGCCGACGCTGGCGTCGTACTCGCTGACGCCGAGTTCGAGCGCGGTCAGCAGGTTCGCCAGCGCCGTACCCCGGGTGTTGTGGAAGTGCAGCAGCACCGGAATGTCGGGCTGCCGGTTCCGGACCGCGGTGACGAGTTCCTGGACCCGGCGCGGTGTCGCCATCCCGGTGGTGTCACCGAAGGCGACCCGGTCCGCCCCGTCGGCCACCACCCGGTCGACGATGCCGGCCACCCGGGCCGGGTCGACGTCCCCCTCGTACGGGCAGCCGAAGCTGGTCGCCACGATCACCTCGGCGGTCGCCCCCGCCTCGTGCAACAGCGAGATCAGCCCGGCGATGTCGTCCAGCGACTCGGCGGTGGAACGGTTGACGTTGCGCCGGTTGTGGGTGTCGCTGGCCGAGACCACCACCTCGATCTCGGTGAAGCCGGCGGCCAGGGCCCGCTGGGCGCCCTTCGAGTTCGGCACCAGCGCCGAATAGCGCACCTGCGGTGCCCTCGTCGCCCGCGCCCACACCTCGTCGGCGTCGGCCATCTGCGGGATCGCCTTCGGGTGCACGAAGGAAACCGCCTCGATCCGGCGTACTCCGGTGCTGCCGAGCAGGTCGAGCAGGCGTATCTTGCCCTCGGTCGGGACCGGGTCCTCGTTCTGCAGGCCGTCGCGCGGTCCGACCTCCCGGATCGAGACCGCGCCCGGCAGGTCGCCCGTCATGCCGTCACCTCGTTCCACCCGCCCACGTTCCCCGCTCCCATCCGGCCGGTCACTTCTTCGCCCGCATCCGGCCGACGATGCCGGTGTCGTAGTCGCCGCCGAGGAACTCGGCGTTGTCGAACAGCTCGGCGAAGAACGGCAGGTTGCACTTCGGTCCGGCGATCTCGAAGCCGGCCACCGCCGTACGGGCCCGGTCGATCGCCTCGGCCCGGTCGGCGCCATACACGATCAGCTTCGCCATCAGCGAGTCGTAGAACGGCGTGACGGTGGTGCCGAGGGAGTATCCGGAGTCGACCCGGACCCCCTCGCCGGTCGGCTCCGTCCACGCGGTCACCGCGCCCGGGCCCGGCATGAACCGCAACGGATCCTCGGCGTTGACCCGCAGCTCGATGGCGTGCCCGCGCGGGACGAGCGCGTCCGGGTCGAAGTTCGGGGCCAGCCCGGCGGCCACCCGGAGCTGCTCGGAGACCAGGTCGACGCCGTAGACCAGCTCGGTCACCGGGTGCTCGACCTGGAGCCGGGTGTTCATCTCCAGGAAGAAGAACTCATCGTGGTCGGTGCCATCGCCTTGGAAGTCCCGCTGGCGCGGGACCAACAGGCACTCCACGGTGCCCGCGTTGCGGTAGCCGACCGCCTCGCCGGCCCGGACCGCCGCCGCCAGCAGCCGCTCCCGCAGCGCGGGGTCGACGGCCGGGGACGGCGACTCCTCGACCAGCTTCTGGTTACGCCGCTGCACCGAGCACTCCCGCTCACCGAGCGCCACCACCCGGCCATCGGCCAGGCCGAGGATCTGCACCTCGACATGCCGCACCCGGGGAAAGTACCGCTCGATCAGCACCGAGCCGCCCCCGAACATCCGCTCGGCGAAGGCGCGCACCCTGTCGTACTCGGTGCGCAGGCTGGCCTCGTCGGCGGCGACCGCCATGCCCATCCCACCGCCTCCGGCGGCGGCCTTGACCATGACCGGGAAGCCGATCTCCTCGGCGGCGGCGATCGCGGCCTCGACCGTGCCGGCCGGGTCGGTACTGCCGGGTGCCACCGGCACGCCCGCGGCGGCCATCAGGTTACGAGCATTGATCTTGTCGCCCATCGCGGTGATCGCGTCGGCGCCGGGCCCGACCCAGATCAGGCCGTTCGCCTCGACGGTACGGGCGAAGTCCGCGTTCTCTGACAGGAAGCCGTACCCGGGGTGGATCGCCTGCGCACCGGTCGACTTGGCGGCGGCGAGGATCACCTCGGCGTTCCGGTAGCTCTGCGCCGGGTTCGGCGGGCCGACGCAGACCGCCTCGTCGGCCTCGCGGACGAACGGCAGGTCGGCATCTGCCTCGGAGTAGACCGCGACAGTCCGTACGCCGAGTCGCCGGGCGGTCCGGATGATCCGGCGGGCAATCTCGCCACGGTTCGCGACGAGCAGGGACTCGATCATGATCGTGTTCTACCTCTCCGTACTCGAAGCGGCCGCACCTCGTTGTACGGCCGTCCGCGGCCCGGCTCGGTGAACCTCTTCCCACCTCCCCGTGGGGGGCCACCGCCCCCCCCCGCCCCCCCCCCCCCCCCCCCCCCCGACGCGGTGCCCGAGCGCCACGCGGCTCAGGTTGAGAAAGGTTCAGTCGTCCGGGTCGGCGAGCAGCGCAGCCAGGGTAGCGGCTCGGAGCAGCGCGGCCCGGCGCTGGCGGTCCACCTCGCCGCCGAGGAAGGGCGTGGAGTTCATCAGGCCGAACGCGGCATGGGCGAGCACCCGCGCCTCGCCTGCGGACAGTTTCGGGTGCAGCGCGGTCAGCACCCCCACCCACTCCTCGACGTAGAGCCGCTGGAGTCGCCGGATCTGCCGGCGGGGCTCCTCCGGCAGCCGGTCCAGCTCGTGCAGGTGCAGCGCGATGACCGCCGGGTTGGCCAGGGCGAACTCGACATGGAAGTCGATCAGGGATTCGAGGGCTGCCCGGAAGTTCTCCGGATGCTCCGCGACCCGCTGCCGGCCGCCGGCCAGCAGCCCGTCACTCACCGGCATCAGCGCGGCGGCGAGCATCGCCTCCTTGCCGGCGAAGTGGTGGTAAAGCGCCGGGCCGGTGACCCCGGCGGCCGACCCGATGTCGTCCATCGAGACTCCGTGATAGCCGCGGGCCGCGAAGAGGCCGACCGCGATCTCCAGAATCTCCTCGCGCCGGGACCGCCGTCGCCGCACGCCGCTGGCGGGCGCGCCGGCCTCCGTCGCCATCACCTGCTCCTCCACCGTCACCCGACCAGCCTAGTCAGCTGTCAATCGCTGGCTCTCGGTCGAGTGTCGGCCGCCACTGGGCGGACGCCTCCGTCCGACCCGCGCCCGGGCCGGTGCCCGATCCGGCGGGCGGGATCGGGCCGGCTACTCGTCGTCGGGGTCGAGGGCGTAGCTGGCACGCAGGGCGTCGGCCTCCGCCGTACGGCCGAGCGCGGCGAGCGCGACGGTGAGCAGCCAGGCCGTCCGGCGTACCGGCTCGGAGTGCGCGGGCAGGCTGTTCAGGGTGGTCCGGAGCAGCGGTTCGGCCTCGGCCGGCCGGTCCAGCCGGAGCAACACCTCCCCGGTCAGCAGGTCCACCAGGAGCGCCTCACCGAAGGCCTGGATCGACCGCAGCGCGTCGGCGGCGCCGTCCAGCCGGGCCAGCGCCTCGTCCGGCCGGTCCGCGCCGAGCAGCGCCCGGGCCGCGACGTCGGCCAGCATCGCCCGCTCCCAGTGCACCGCCGGCTCGACCTCGGCGTCGTCGGAATCCGGCGTACCGGATCCGGACCCCGCCGATGGTGCCGGGTCTGCGGACCCGCCGGGCAGGGCTGCCGCCACCCGGTCGGCCACCTCCAGCGCGGCCAGCGCCGCCGCCGGGTCGCCGGCCCAGTGCTGGGCGGCCACCTCCCGACGCCGTAACCGCAGCTCGTCGAGGGGCAGTCCGGCGAGCTGGAACGCGGTGGCTGCGGCGCCGAACCGCTGCGCGGCGAGATTGTCCCGGTCCTGGGCGTAGAGCAGCTCGCCGGCCTCCTCCAGCACCCCGGCCCGGGCGGGCAGGTTGTCCGGGCCGTCGAGGTTGTCGGCGAGTTCGTCCAGCAGGGCCAGGGCGGGGCCGTCCTCGCCGAGCGACCGGTAGACGGTGGCGAGCAGGTGCCGGCACTGGTCCGCGTCGGCCTGCCGGCCGAGCCGGTCCAGCTCGCCGACCGCCTCCTCCGCCGCCTCGGCCGCCTCCACCGCCCGGTCGGCCCGCCGGTAGGCGTCGGCCAGTTCCCAGCGCAGGTAGGCGGCGCCGTCCACGATGCCGCGCTCGACGCAGAGCGCGACCGCCTCCACCAGGTCGTCGACCGCCTCGCCCGGGCGGCCGGCGGCGACCAGCGCCCGGGCCCGCCCGGTCCGGGCCGGCAGCGCCAGCTTGCCGGTGGCGAGCCGCACCGCCTCGTCGTACGCCGAGACCGCCTGCTCCGGGTCGTCGAGGGAGTTGGCGTAGCCGAGGCTGGCGACCGCCCGGTGTTCGGGCAGGCCGAGTTCGTCGTAGAGGTCCCGGGCCCGCAGCGCCGCCTCGCCGGCCTCGGCGCCCCGGTCCAGCAACTCCAGGACCCGGACCCTGGTCAGCGCGATCCGTGCCACCAGATAGCGGTCGTCGGCACCGGCCGCCTCGGTCGACGCCCGGTCCACCGCCGCCAGCGCCTCGGCACCCCGACCCCGCTCGGCGGAGGCGATCGCCAACCGGTCCTGCGCGGCGGCCCGATGCCAGGCGTCACCGTGCGCCATCAGGTAGTCGGCGGACTCCTGGACCAGCGGCATCCCCTCATCCGGCTCGCCGGACATCACCAGCAGTACGCCGAGCCGGCCGGCCACCACCTGGGCGCGGAGCGGATCCGGCACCTGCCGGTGCAGCGCCAGCGCCTCCCGGTTCGCCGCCACCGCTCCGGCCACGTCGCCGGCCACCTGCCGCTCGACCGCCCGGAACTCGGCCCGGCGGGCGGCGACCGACTGCCCCTGCGCCTGCCCGGCGAACCGTTCGTCGAAGACCGCCAGTACCGCGAAGAGGTCGTCGTCGCGCTCGGTACGCCAGGCCGCCTCGGCCAGGTCGAGCAACCGTTCCGGGCCGGCGTCCCGCGGTACGTCGAGCCGGGCGGCGGGCCGGGCCGACCCTGCGGAGGCTCCGCCGGGCTCGGCGGCCGGAGCCGACCCGGCCGATCCGGCCGGAGCCGCCGTGGTGTTGTCGATCCCACCGGTGCCGTCGTCGCCGGAGACGGCACCGGCCGGGCCGGTCGACGCGCCACTGCCCTCGGCGGTCGAGCTGCCGGTCGACGCGCCGCCCCCCTCAGCGGTGGAGGTGCTGCCAGCGGAACTGCCGGGGGAACTGCCGGCGGGCCGGCTGGCCGGGGCAGGCGCGGCGATGGGGGACGCGCTGGCGGGGGCCGGGCGGCGGCGGGCGGTCGGCGACAGCGGCAGGTACTCGCCGACCGGCTGCCGGCCGAGAAGTTCGGCGACGATCGCCGACTGCGCCCCGGTGCCGTTCCGGGCGTCGAACCGGGCGGCCAGGTCACGGGCCGTCCCGGTCAGCTCGGCGGCGAGCACCGTCACCGGCACCTCGGCCGCCGGGCGGTCCAGGTGGCCACGGCGCTGCACCGGCAGTTCCCCGTGGCCGTCGGCGGCCAGCCGGTGCAGCAGCAGCGCCCCGCCGGCGGCGAAGGCCATCGCGTCGGCCGGCGACGGTGCCTCGTCCAGCCAGCCCAGGTGCCGTTCCAGCAGCTCCAGCCCGCGCGCCTCGTTGCCGGTCAGCGCGCAGAAGGTCAGGTGCTCACCGACCAACGACATGTTCGCGATGTTCGTCCGGTGCCGGCGGTACGCCCGCAGGTGCGCGTCCCGCGCCTGCTCCCGCCGCCCGGTGTGCAGGTACGGCAGCATCAGCGCGGTGAGTACGCACTGCGGCTGCTCGACACAGCCCAGCCGGCCCGCGAGCACCGGCTCGGCCATTGCCACCGCCTCCTCGTGCCGGCCGAGCGAGGCGAGGTATTCGATCTGGTCCGTCGGGTCGCAGCCGGCACAGTCGGAGAGGTCGTCCCGGGGCGCGGTGGTCCACCGGCGGTACCACTGCGCGGCCTCCTCCGCCGCGCCGACGTGCACCGCCACCTGGTGCCGGTATTTGTAGACCATCTGGAGGCTGTGGCCGCCGTCGCGGTAGCGCCGTTCCATGTCGTCGAGTACCGCCATGGTGCGGTCCAGCGGCACCTCGGGAAACTCGAGCAGGCCGCTGACCATGTGCTTGAAGTACCAGAGCAGGGTGTGCAGGTGCCGCTGGTGGTACGGCCTCGGGTTGCGGTCGAACTCGGCCAGGCACCAGGAGAAGGTGACGAACGACTTGGCCGGCTCGCCGCCGTAGTAGTAGGCGGCGGTGGCCAGCATCCGGGCCGCGAAGGCGAGCTGCTCGTCACCGGTGGCGTCCACCTGCCGGAGGAGCGCTTCGGCGGCGGCGACCTGACCGCTGCCGTACGGCATCTCGCCGACCCGGTCGATCGTCCGCCAGAGGTCGTCGGTGTCCCGGCCCATCGTCACTCCTGTCCTGGTACGGCCCGGCCGAGCAGGCCGAGAAACGAGCTGTTCAGCAGGGCGGCGTCGGCGGGGCGGATCGGGTGGTAGCCGAGCAGCAGCGCCTGGCCGTACAGGGCTTCGACGGCGAGCCCGACCAGCGCCGGGTCGCCGAGCGCGCTGACCCGGCGGACCAGCGGGTTGCGGTGGTTGAGCACCAACTGCGGGCGCTCGGCCGGGCCGGAGGCGGCGAGCGCGTCGAGTACCCCGGCCCAGGTCTCGTCGGCCCGCTCCCGAGTCGACCGGAGTTGCTCCTCGAAGGCCGCCGACCGGCTCACCAGGTAGAGCGCCGGCAGCGACGCCGGGGCGTACGAGCGGAGCACCACCTCGACACCGAGCCGGTCCAGGGCACGCTGAGCGGCAACGACGAACGGCCGCAGCGCGAGTTCCGCCGCCGGGTCGAGGGCGTCGAAGCGGGTGGTCAGGTCGTTCGGCTCCAGCCGCTCGACCAGCACCGACCGGTCCACCGTCGGCAACCGCTCGATGATCTCGGTGTCGTACGTGTAACCGGCGTTGACCACCGCCAGGTCCTGCGCCGCCGCCACCCCGGCGAGCTGGCGGAACTCGTCGATGCTGGCCGCGTAGCGGATCAGGCCGTGCCGCTCGCGGAACTCGGCCAGGGTGGTCTGCCCGGTGTTGGTCTCCATCGGCCACCAGCGCTCGACCAGCCGCAGCATCTCGTCGTCGTGCAGGGCCAGCGCCTTCACCCCGAGGTGGTGCACCTGGAGGAACTCGGCGAGCCGGCGCGGCGCACCACCGGCCAGCCGGACCAGCCAGCTCCGGAGCTGGTCGCCGAGCGCCTCCCGGGTCGCCTCCAGCAGGCTGTCCTCGTAGAGCGCCTCGCGGCTGGCGGTCGGGCGCAGCTCGGTGGAGTCGACCACGCAGCGGGCGAAGAACGCCCAGTCCGGCAGCAGCCCCTCGGCACCCTCGGTAAGCAGCATCCGCTTCAGATAGACCCGGTGACCGGCCCGGGCCGCCGGGTTGACCGCGCTGGGCAGCACGAAGGCCGCGCCGGTCAGCCCCGCCTCCGGCACCGACAGCGGTACGACATCGAACGGGGTGAAGCCGAGCCCGTCGCGGGCGAACCGGACGAGGTTGTCCCGGCGGGCGGACGGCGAGGTCCCGGCCGGGGCCGACCACGGCGGTGGCCCGGTGGTGGTTTCGACGTCGCCGACCAGCACCCGGACCGGCAGCAGCGACCCGAACAGCCGGGCCAGCTCGGTCACGGTCGGCCGGGTCAGCCACTGCTCGGCGTCGCGGCGTGGGACCAGCGTGACCGTGGTGCCCGGCTCGGCGCGCTGCGCGTCGACGGCAGCCGGCTCGACCCGGTAGCGGCCGTCGGCGTAACCGGTCCAGAGCACGGTCGGCTCGTCGGCGTGTCGGGTGCGGACCCGGACCTCGTCGGCGACCAGGAAGCAGGAGAGCAGGCCGATGCCGAACTGCCCGAGGAACTCGTGGCGGGCGAAGCCCAGCTCGTCCCGCTTGGAGCTGCGGCCGATCGTGGCGAGCAGCTCGTGCACCTGCGACTCGGTCAGGCCGATGCCGGTGTCGTGCACCCGCAGCGTGCCGTCGCCGGTCAGCTCCGGCGGCTCGATCCGGACCACGGCCGGGGCGCCGGGGTGGGTGGCCCGCCGGGCGGTGATCGCATCCACCGCGTTCTGCAACAGCTCCCGGACGTAGACCCGAGGACTTCCGTAGAGATGGTGACTGAGCAGGTCGACCACGCCACGGAGGTCGACCTGGAAGGTCCGGTCCACGATCGCTTCACTCACTCCTGTCCGGTGACGGCGCTCACGGTACCGGCCCGAGGTGACACGTCGCGTCCTGCTTTTCCGCCGACTTTCCCCGCAAACGGCGGGCGGGCGGCTTGACCCTCGACCCGATCGAGACCGCAGGCTCGGCCCGGTCACCGACCGGTACGGCGAGTCGGGGAGAGGCGGTCACCGATGTCCGACACGACAGCGGCGAGGGCGGCGGGATCCGTCGGCCGTCTTCGGGCTGGTGGCTTCCGAGCACTGTGGACGGCGGCGGTGGTGTCCCGGCTCGGCGACGCGCTGCGTACCCCGGCTCTGGCACTGCTCGCCGCGTCGGTGACCCGGGATCCGCGCGCCGTCACGGCCGTGGTGGCCGCCGGGCAGCTCCCGCCGCTGCTGTTCGGCCTGCTCGGTGGCGTCTACGCCGACCGTTGGGACCGGCGCCGGATCATGGTCACAGCGGATGGATTACGTGCCGCCCTGGTCGCGGGTTTCGCGCTGCTGGTCATAACCGGCGAGGTCGGAATCGTCGGGCTCGTCGGCTGTGCCTTCCTGCTCGCCAGCCTCGGCGTGCTCTTCGACGCCGCCGCGTTCGCCGTACTGCCCGGGATCGTGCCCGCCGAACGGCTGGCGGTGGCCAACGGCCGGCTCCAGGCGGGTACCGCCGTCGCCGGTGGATTCGTCGGCGCACCGCTGGCCGGGGTGCTCTTCGCCCTGTCGGCGGCCCTGCCCTTCGCCGTCGACGCGCTGACGTTCGCGGTCGCCGCCCTGCTGGCGCTGACCCTGCGTCCGACCCAGCTCCACCCGCCGGCCGCGACTCCCGTCAACGCCACCGCGTCCCCCGTCGCTGCCACCGCGACGTCACGCGCCCGACCCACCGGTCCAGGTGCCGCCTGGCGGGCGGCCGGTGCCGGACTGCGCTGGATCCGGCAGGACCGCACACTGCGCCGGATCACCGGCCTCACCGTGGTCACCAACCTGGCCACCAGCGGCCTGATCGCGATCATCGTGCTCTACGCGCTGGAGGTGCTGGCGGTGCCCGCCGCCGGCTACGGCCTGTTCATGTCGGCGGCGGTGCTCGGCGGGCTGGCCGGTGGACTCTGCGCGGGGCGGGTCGCCGCCCGAGTCGGCACCCTGCCCGGGCTGCGTTGGGTGCTGGTCGCCGAGACGCTGGCGGTCGCCACACTGGCGGTGGCCCGGCATCCGGTGCCGGGCGCCGCCGCACTCGCCGTCTTCTCCGCCGGCACCGCGGTCTGGAACGCGCTCTGGTCGGCGTACGGGCAGCGGAACGTCCCCGCCGAGCTGCTCGGCCGGGTCGGCAGCGCCCAGCGTACGGTCGCACTGCTCGCCGCCCCGGTCGGCGCGGTCGGTGCCGGCCTGCTCGGCTCCGCCGCCGGGCTGCCCTCGGTGCCGTACGCCGCCACCGCCGTCTTCGCCCTGGCCACTGTCATCTCCTGGCACTTTCTCCGCTCCGGCGAACGGAACACTGTCAACACGGCGCGATCGGCTCGCCCCACGCGCGGTTCCGGCCGCACACACCCGCACGGCCGTCATTCCGTTGCCGGACCTGCGGTGCGCCCTGGCCCTGCCAACCCGCCCGGCTCGGCCTGCTCCGCGCCTACTACGACGACCGGATCCGACTGCTGGTCTACCTCGCCAGCCAACTCCACCGCGCCCTACAGGACCTGCCCGGCACCGACCCCCGCGAACTCGCCGCCCGGATCGTCTACTGGCTCCCCCGCTCCCGCCCACGCTGACGACGAGCGGGACCACCAAGATTCTTGGCGAGTTGTGGCGCGCCGCTAACTGTTCAGTCCCATGACATCTGTCGCAGGTTGTGTCCCGGTACATGTGTCACATGATCGGTCTGGTGGGCGGTATGACTGCTGGGCATGGCGAATCGACGTCAGGTCATGACCGCGATGGACGCCCTGCTCGCGGCGGGCGTGCGGATCGACAACGTGCAGCAGTGGTGCGATGACAACAACGTCAACCCACGCACCTTCTACCGGCACCGCGCCCGGGTACAGGCCGAGGGTGTCTGGCGGGAGCGATCCCGCCGGCCGCATCACAGTCCTGGTATCACCCCGCCGGAGCTCGACGCGTGGATCTGCAAACTCCGCAACGATCTTGGTGTCGACAACGGCGCGGACCAGATCCGTGACGAGCTGTTGCTGATCCACGCGTTCACCGACCCTGGCTGGAGGGTGCCGTCACGGTCGACGATCAACCGGGTCCTGTCCCGCCACGACCTGCTCGACCGCAACCCCGCGAAACGACCCCGCGGCACCTGGCGCCGCTTCGCCTACGCCCAGCCCCGCGACTGCTACCAGATCGACGCCACCAGGATCCGCCTCGCCAACGGCCAACTCGTCGCGGTCTTCGACGTCCTCGACGACTGCACCCGCATGCTCGTCGCCTGCCGGGCCGCGCCGGCCGAGACCAGCACCGCCGCGATCGCCGCCATCGGCAGGGCCTTCACCGACCACGGCCCACCCGCGATCGTCCTGTCCGACAACGGCACGATCTTCACCCACCGACTCCTCAAGGACAACGCCGGCCCGTCCCCGTTCGCCGAAACCGTCCACCATCACGGCACCCGACTCATCCACTCCAGCCCCTACCACCCACAAACCTGCGGCAAAGTCGAACGCCACCACCAAACCCTCAAAAGATGGCTCACCGCCCAACCCCACCAACCCCACACCCTGCGACAACTCCAACGCCTACTCGACACCTACCGCCACCACTACAACCACCACCGCCGACACAGCGCCCTACCCGGCCGCGTCACCCCACACCACGCCTGGACCACCGCACCCCACCACGGCGGACCACAAGCCCTACCCATCCAAACCGACGCCACCGTCCACCACCCCACCGTCTCCGACACCGGCGCAATCAACGTCGGCTACACCCGCATCGGTCTCGGCTGCATCTGGCGCGGCCACACCGTCACCGCCATCCGCGACGGCAACCACATCACCGTCTACGCCAGCAACGGCCACCCCATCGGCCACACCACCGCCCCACGAGACAAGAAGACCTACACACGCCTCACCCCAATATCGAACATCATCAACTGACACATGTCCCGGGACACACCCTTGACACATCTACCGGGACATGACAG